>NZ_BAAAMU010000121.1:662-31858 GCF_039529435.1 Nonomuraea maheshkhaliensis | reverse complement strand
CCGCCGTGCCCGGTCCTGGCGTGCCTTCAGGAGGCGTGCCGCAGGCGTTGCCGACCGCCGTCGTGAGCATGTCCGCCGGTACGCGGCTCCTTGCCTCGTTCCAAGCCGAAGGCCCCGGCGGAGCGGCGCCGCTGCCGTGGGAGATGGTGTCGGCCGCGAAACACGTTCATCCGGTGCGCTATGTCAGCCCGATCGACGGGCCGCAGGCGTTGCCCATGGTCGCGGGAGCCATCGGAGTGCTGCTCGGAGGGCTCTGGATCGTTGTCACGGTACAACGAGGGCGTAACCGGAGAAACGTGTTGTAATTCCGTCTTTACTGTTACTTTTACCCGGCTAGTATTCCCTTTGACCATGGTTCCGGGACTGCGCGGAGGGCACCGGTGGCACGCACGCGAGCGACGGCCCTGTCCGCTGTCGTCCTGGCGCTCGCACTGACGGGCGCCGGAGCGACCCCGTTCATCGTGCAGAGCGCGAGCGCCTCCGTGACCGCCTTGGACCCCGTCGAGCCATGTGACGTCGGCGAGGTCTGCGACGTCACCCCCGAGACCACCGTCACGGTCACCACCACCCTGGGCGAGCCCACTCCCGAGGAGACGGACTCGGCGCCGGAGACGACGATCACCAAGACGGTGACCGCGACCCCGACGAAGAAGACCAAGGCGCCGACCCCGACGAAGACCACCCCCGCGACGACCCCTCCTCCGGCTCCTCCGACGCAGAACCCGCAGCCGCTGCCCACGCAGCCCGTCGAGGTGCCGTCCACGACGGAGCCGACGACCACCCCGGAGGAGACCGTCTCGATGCCGGCCATCGCGCCGGAGGAGACCACGCCCGTCGTGCCGACGCCCAGCGAGACGCAGGTCGCCTCCGACGAGGAGGTGCCGCTGGAGCTGCGTAACGCGGCGCCGGAGTTCGACCAGCGCACGCTGACGCAGAAGCTCAGCATCCCGGCGCTGGTGCTGGTCCTGCTCGCGCTCTTCGCCGTGCTCATCTTCGAGGGCCGGCTGCGCCGGATGGCCCACGCGGCGGCCGTACGGAAGGCGGGGCCGCCGATGGGCGGGCCCGAGACGGCTCCGCCCGGTGCCGGCTACCCGGCGGGGCCCGGCTACGCCACGGCGGGCTTCCAGGCCCCCGGCTATCCGGGCGGCACCGCGTACGCGCCCATCATCAGCTTCGTGCCGGTGCAGACCTATCCCAGCGTCCCGCCCGGCTACGACCCGAACCACCCGTATCCGCCCCAGGGTTACGTGCAGGAGCCGTACCAGGAGCCCGTTCAGGAGCCCGTGGTCCTGCATCCGGACGAGTTCGACTCCTACAGCGAGCCGCCGGCCCGCGAGCGTGATCTGTTCGAGCCGGCGACCGAGGTGCGTGACCCGTTCGAGCCGGCGTCGGGTCCGCGTGAGCGCGACCCGTTCGAGCCGCTGGTGCCGCCGGTGCCGTCGGACATCCCGCCGGGCGGGGCCGGTCCTTACGACGGTGACCAGGAGCAGCCGCTCGGCCCGGCCTCGGCCGCCGAGTCGGGCGACCCCGACCCCTGGAAGCCCTCCGCCGCGGGCTCGCTGTTCGAGCCGGCCGCCAAGGAGACCAGCCCTGGCGCGGGAGATTCCACGACGGCCACGGACTACGAACCGCCGCCCTACCTGGCGCCCGACGCGGACGTGACGGCCGTGCAGCCGCTGCCGCCCCAGATCCAGGAGCAGCCGACGCAGGAGCCGACGAAGGAGATGCCCGACGCCAAGCGCAGGCGTTTCGGCAGGAAGAAGAAGTAGGACCAGACAGACGAAGAAGAGCGGGGGCCGGTCGTCCGGCCCCCGCTCTTCCCTTTGGTACGCCTACTTGCTGTTGCTGCTGCTGCGCTTGAAGATCTTGTTGCCCAGCCACACCAGCGGGTCGTACTTGCGGTCCACCACGCGCTCCTTCATCGGGATCAGCGCGTTGTCGGTGATCTTGATGTGCTCGGGGCAGACCTCGGTGCAGCACTTGGTGATGTTGCAGTAGCCGAGCCCGTGCTCCTCCTGCGCGGCGTCCTGCCGGTCGGCCACGTCATACGGGTGCATGTCCAGCTCGGCGATCCGCATGAGGAACCGGGGGCCGGAGAAGTTGCTCTTGTTCTCCTCGTGGTCACGGATGACGTGGCAGACGTTGTTGCACATGAAGCACTCGATGCACTTGCGGAACTCCTGCGAGCGCTCGACGTCCACCTGCTTCATCCGGTATTCGCCCGGCTTCACCCCGCTCGGCGGCGTGAAGGAGGGCACCTCCCGGGCCTTCTGGTAGTTGTAGGACACATCGGTGACGAGGTCCTTGATGACGGGGAAGGTCCGCATCGGCGTGACCGTGATGGTCTCGTCCTCCTCGAAGGTGGACATGCGGGTCATACAGCCCAGCCGCGGCTTGCCGTTGATCTCCATGCTGCACGAGCCGCACTTGCCGGCCTTGCAGTTCCACCGCACCGCCAGGTCGGGCGCCTGCGTGGCCTGGAGGCGGTGGATGATGTCGAGGACGACCTCGCCCTCGTTGACCTCGACGGTGAAGTCCTCGAGCTTGCCCTCGCCGCCCTCACCGCGCCAGACTTTGAACTTTGCCTTGTAGCTCATGACTTCGCTATCCCGTCGAACTCGGCCATCTCTTCGTCGGTGAGGTATTTGCTCAGCTCGTCCCGGTCGAAGAGGGTGATCAGGTCGTCGCGCATGGACGGCTGGACCTTCTCCTCGACCTGCACGGACGTGCCGTCCGCGGTGGCGCAGACGAGCAGCTTGCGGCGCCAGTCCGGGTTCATCCCGGGGAAGTCGTCGCGGGTGTGCCCGCCGCGGCTCTCCTCGCGCAGCAGCGCGGCGCGGGCCACGCACTCCGAGACCAGCACCATGTTGCGCAGGTCGATCGCGAGGTGCCAGCCCGGGTTGTAGATGCGCGAGCCGGCCGCGCCGACCATGCGCACCCGCTCCTTGAGCTTCTCCACGACCTCCAGGGCCTCGGAGACCTCCTCGGCCTTGCGGATGATGCCCACCAGGTCGTTCATCGTGCGCTGGAGCTCGTGGTGGACCTCGTAGGGGTTCTCGCCGCCGCGGTTGAGCGGGGCCAGCGCCTCCTCCAGGGCCGCGTCCACCGACTCGGACTCGACCTTGGGCCGCGCGGCCAGACCGTCCACGTACGCCGCCGCGCCCGCGCCCGCCCGGCGCCCGAACACCAGCAGGTCGGACAGCGAGTTGCCGCCCAGCCGGTTCGAGCCGTGCATGCCACCCGAGACCTCGCCGGCCGCGAACAGTCCGGGAACGGCCGCCGCGCCGCTGTCGGCGTCGACCTCGACGCCGCCCATGATGTAGTGGCAGGTCGGCCCCACCTGCATGGGCTCGGCGGTGATGTCGACGTCGGCCAGCTCCTTGAACTGGTGGTGCATCGACGGCAGCCGCCGCTTGATCTCCTCGGCGGGCAGGCGGGTGGAGACGTCGAGGAAGACGCCGCCCTGGGGTGAGCCGCGACCGGCCTTCACCTCGGCGTTGATCGCGCGGGCCACCTCGTCACGCGGCAGCAGCTCCGGCGGGCGCCGGTTGTTGGCCTGGTCGGTGTACCAGCGGTCGCCCTCTTCCTCCGTGGTGGCGTACTTGTCCTTGAACACCTCGGGGATGTAGTCGAACATGAAGCGCTTGCCCTCGGAGTTGCGCAGCACGCCGCCGTCACCGCGGACGGACTCGGTGACCAGGATGCCGCGCACCGACGGAGGCCAGACCATCCCCGTGGGGTGGAACTGGATGAACTCCATGTTGATCAGGTTCGCGCCCGCGAGCAGGGCCAGGGCGTGGCCGTCGCCGGTGTACTCCCAGGAGTTGGACGTGACGACGTACGACTTGCCGATGCCGCCGGTGGCCAGGACCACGGCGGGGGCGTCGAAGAGGACGAAGTTGCCCGTCTCGCGCCAGTAGCCGAACGCGCCGGAGATCGCGTCGCCGTCCTTGAGCAGCCGCGTGACGGTGCACTCGGCGAAGACCTTGATGTAGGCCTCGTAGTCGCCGTGGGCCTCGTAGTCCTCCTGCTGGAGGGCAACGACGCGCTGCTGCAGGGTGCGGATGAGCTCCAGGCCGGTACGGTCGCCCACGTGTGCGAGCCGTGGGTACTCGTGCCCGCCGAAGTTCCGCTGGCTGATCTTGCCGTCCTTGGTGCGGTCGAACAGCGCGCCCCAGGCCTCCAGCTCCCACACGCGGTCGGGCGCCTCCTTGGCGTGCAGCTCGGCCATCCGCCAGTTGTTGAGGAACTTGCCGCCCCGCATGGTGTCACGGAAGTGCACCATCCAGTTGTCGTCGGGGTTGACGTTCCCCATCGCGGCGGCCGCGCCGCCCTCGGCCATGACCGTGTGGGCCTTGCCGAACAGCGACTTGCAGATGATCGCGGTCCGCTTGCCCTGCTGGCGGGCCTCGATCGCGGCCCGCAGGCCGGCCCCGCCCGCGCCGATGACGACGACGTCGTACTCGTGGCGCTCTATGTTGTGCGTGTTTTCCACTGAAAGCTGTCCTTACGCGTACGGGAAGGCGATGATGCCCTTGGCCACCAGGCGCACGTACAGGTCGGCGCCCATGACCGAGAACATCGAGGCCCACGCGAGGGGTTGGTGCTTGGCGTTGAGCTTGGACACGAACGTCCAGGCCCGGTACCGCAGCGGGTGACGGGAGAAGTGGTTGAGCCTGCCCGCGGTGATGTGCCGGCAGGAGTGGCACGACAGCGTGTAGGCGTTGATGAGGACGGCGTTGGCGATCAGGATCCAGCTGCCCAGGCCGAGCGGCTTGTGCACGACCGCCAGGACGGCGTCGTAGGCCAGGATGAGGCCGATCACGATGGCCGCGTAGAAGAAGTACCTGTGGATGTTCTGGATGATCAGTGGGAAGCGCCGCTCACCGGTGTACTTCCCATGCGGCTCCTGCACGGCGCAGGCCGGCGGCGAGAGCCAGAAGGAGCGGTAGTAGGACTTGCGGTAGTAGTAGCAGGTCAGCCGGAACCCGCCGGGCAGGGCCAGGATGAGCAGCCCCGGCGAGAGCGTGTACCAGTCGCCGATCGGCGCCCAGCCGAACAGTTGTGCCCCTTCGGGACACGTGACCGCGGCCAGACAGGGCGAGGCGAACGGGGCGATGTAGGGATCGACGAAGATGCTGTTGTCGATGATCGCCCATACACCGTAGACAAGGAATGAGCTGAGCCCGAGGAACGTCACGAGCGGGACCAGCCACCATCTGTCCGTACGCAGGGTGCGCACCTTGACTTGCGCACGCTGCCGGCGGACCGGGGCTTCGGGCGTCGTCTGGGTCATCGCGGACCTCTCCACCTCCCGCGGACCCTTAGCGCAGGGGGTCCGTGGTTTCGATTCACTGGGCGCGCTCTCAGGGCGGGATCCGCTCGGGCGCGCGCGTTGGTGGGGGATACGTTACGACGACGGGATCGACATTTGTGAGCGGGGTCACTCACTTTTTCGATGACTAGCTGTGATTCCTGTCACGTAGCCCGTCAGAGAGGCTGTTCGAGGGGCGGTAACTTCACCACTGTCACGAAAAAGTTATCGATCTGCCGGACAACGCGAATAAATTGCTCGAAGTCGACGGGCTTCGCGACATATGCGTTCGCGTGTAACCGGTAGCTGCGGAGGATGTCCTCCTCCGCCTCGGACGTCGTCAGGATCACCACCGGGATCGTGCGTAACTCGGCGTCGGCCTTCACCTCCCCCAGCACCTCCAAACCGCTCATCCTGGGCAGATTGAGGTCGAGCAGCACCAGGTCGGGGCGCGGCGCGCCGGCGAACTCGCCCTCGCGGCGCAGATAGGCCATCGCCTGCTCGCCGTCGTTGACCACGTTGAGCCGGTTGCGCACCTTGTTGAGGTCGAAAGCCTCCCTGGTGAGCAGGATGTCGCCCTGGTCGTCCTCCACCAGGAGTACCTCGATCGGCCGCCAGTCGTTCATCGCTCGGCTCCCGCGGCGGGCAGCGTCCACCGGAACGTCGCGCCGCCCCCGCCTTCGTTCCCGTCCAGCCACAGCGTTCCCCCGTGATACTCGACGATCTTGCGGCAGAGCGCCAGCCCGATGCCGGTGCCCGGGTAGACGTCGCGCGGATGCAGCCGCTGGAAGATGAGGAAGATGCGGTCGGCGTACTTGGGCTCGACCCCGATGCCGTTGTCTGAGCAGCTGAACTCCCACTGGACGCCGTCGCGCCTGACCCCGATGTGCACGCGCGGCGGCTCGTCGGCGCGGAACTTGACGGCGTTCTCGATGAGGTTCTGGAAGAGCTGCGTGAGCTGCAGCTGGTTGCCGAGGACGCGGGGCAGCTCGTCGCGCGTGACGACGGCGCCGGTGTCCTCGATCGTGGCGGAGAGGTTGTCCAGCGCCCGGTCCAGTGCCGCGCCCGCGTCGGTCTCGGTCTTCTCGCCGGTGACCCGGCCGACGCGGGAGAAGTCGAGCAGGTCGTTGATCAGCAGTTGCATGCGCTTGGCGCCGTCCACCGCGTAGTGGATGTACTGCTTGGCCCGCTCGTCGAGCTGGTCGCCGTAGCGCTGCTCCAGCATCTGCGTGAAGCTCGCCACCTTGCGCAGCGGCTCCTGGAGGTCGTGGCTGGCTACGTACGCGAACTGTTCCAGCTCGCTGTTGGACCGGCGCAGCTCCTCGGTCTGGTCGGCGGCCACCCGCCAGGCCGAGACGATGCGGGCGCGCATGGAGTCGATGTGACTGGACAGCTCGGCCAGCTCAAGGGGCCGATCGACGTGCAGGTCGCGGTCGAAGTCGCCGGCGGCGACCGTACGGACCTGCTCGGTGAGCTGGTCGATGGGCTTGAGCACGGCGTAGCGCACGATCACGGCCAGCCCGGCGGCGCAGGCGAGCAGCAAGGCGAAGACCACGATGAGGGCCACCATCAGCCGATCGACCTGCGCGGCCACCTCGGGCCGCGGGTTGAGCTCGGCGGTCCTGGCGGCCATCGTCATGACGATGACGACCCCGGCGGCGAAGGTGAGGCCGGCCACCGCCGCGGTGGCCAGGAACCAGTGGGCGACCGGCACCCGGCCCAGGCCTGTCGGCTCCTTGGGAGGGGGAAGGGGATGGATCGTCATGTTCTCCTCCTCCGCACCATGACCACGGCCAGGTCGTCGCTCAGCCGGCCCACGTGGGTGATGAGCCGGTCGAGGTCGATGGCGCCGTGGTCGCGTACCAGGTCGAGCAGGCCCTCCACGCCGAGCAGCCGGCTGGGCTCGCCCACGGCGGCCTCGATCAGGCCGTCGGTGTAGAGCATCATCGACCACTCCGTGCCCAGCGGGACGTCGATGACCGCCCACTCCGCGTCGGCGAAGATGCCGAGCGGCGGGCCGGAAGGCGCCTCGGTCACCACCCGCACCTCACCGTCGCGCACGAGCAGCGGCGGCGGATGGCCGACCACGCGCATCGTGGCGTGGCTCAGGTCGGGGCTGATCGTGGCCGTGCACAGGGTGGTGAAGATCTCGGGGGCCTTGCGCTCGGCCCGCAGCAGGGTGTCGAGCGTGCGCAGCAGCGTGTCGTCCGGCTGCCCGGCCAGGACCAGCGTGCGCCAGGCGATGCGCAGCGCCACGCCGAGCGCGGCCTCGTCGGGGCCGTGACCGCACACGTCGCCGATCACCAGGTGCACCGAGCCGTCCGGCGTCTGCACGGTGTCGAAGAAGTCGCCGGCCAGCGTGCCGCCGCTGCCCGGCAGGTAGCGGGTGACGTGTTCGATGGCGGCCGAGCGCAGCAGCGGGCTGGGCAGCAGGGCGCTCTCCAGTCGCGCGTTCTCCTTGGCCGTCAGCTCGGCTTGGACGAGCTTGAGCTGGGCCAGGTCGGCGCGCTTGCGCTCCATCGCGTACCGGATGGACCGGGCCAGCAGCCGTGCGTCGACGTCGCCCTTGACCAGGTAGTCCTGGGCCCCCGACTGTACCGCCGAGACGCCGACGTGGACGTCCCTCAGCCCCGTGAGCACGAGCACCGCCGTGTGCGGCGCCAGCGCCAGTACCTCCTCCAGCGCCTCCAGCCGGCTGGCGTCGGGCAGGGAGAGGTCGACGAGCACACACTGGATCTGGGGAGTGAGCAGTTCCTTGGCCTCGCGCAGGTTGCGCGCCCTGAAGATGCGCGGCGGCGCCAGGACCTGGTTGAGCAGCTCCTCGACGAGGAAGGCGTCGCCGTCGTCGTCCTCGATGAGGAGCAGTGTGAGCGTCTGAGAAAGGTTCGCCGTCAAAAAGCCTCTCCGGGTAGAACCGCCTGGTGCTCATTCTGCGATGATTTCGGCCCCTTGCGGAAGCGTGCTCTCGTGACCGGCTTCCGCGATGAGTTCGACTCCTTGCGGAAGCGTCCCCTCGTGATCGGCTTCCAGGACGAAGGAGAGCAGGGTCTGCCTGAACGCCTGCGCCGCCCTGGTCGGCTCGACGTCCTTGCGGTGGGCCAGCGCGATCGTCCGGCTGAGCCCCGGTGGCGCGAGCGGCGTGCCCAGCAGGCCGGGCCGCCCGTCGAGAACCATCGACGGCACCACGGCCACGCCGAGGCCCGCCTCCACGAACCGCAGCACGGCGTCCATCTCCCCGCCCTGCACCGCGAACCGGGGCTCGAAGCCCGCCTGCCGGCACGCCGCCAGCGTCGCCTCGCGCACGTCGTAGCCGCGCCTGAACATCACCATCGCCCGGCCGCGCAGGTCCTCGATCCGCACGTAGGGGCCCTTGATCTGCGCGTGGGACGGGGAGACGACGACGAGGTTCTCGCGCAGGATCTCCTCGGTCACCAGCGAGGGGTCGTCGCTCTGCAGCGGCATGATGATCAGCGACAGATCGAGCTGTCCCCTGGCCAGTGCCCTGATCAGGTCGCGCGAGCCGCCCTCCTCCACCAGCAGCTCGATCCCCGGGTACGCGCGATGGAAGCGGGCCAGCGCGTCGGCCAGCAGCCCCGCGCACAGCGAGGGAGTGGCCCCCAGCCGCACCCGGCCCCGGCGCAGCCCGGCCAGCTCGGCCACCTCCTGCCTGGCGGTGCCGGCGTCGGCCAGGATCCGGCGGGCCAGCGGCAGCAGCGCCTCTCCGGCCGCGGTCAGCGTCACGTTGCCACGCGCCCGCGAGAACAGGGGCGCCCCGAGATCGGCCTCCAGCGCCTTGATCTGCTTGCTCAGCGACGGCTGCGCGACCCGCATGCGCTCGGCCGCCTGGGTGAAGTGCCTGGCCTCCGCCACCGCGACGAAGTACGCGAGCTGCTGAAACTGCATGTGATTTTCCTCGCACCAGCCCGGTGTAAGCCGGCGATAAAAGCCGCGCCTTGCCTCATCATAGCCTGTGGCTATCGAAACCAGATCCGTCATGACTTGGACGGATCAATGCTGGATACCTAGCGTCGACGACGTGACTGCCACGATAGAGCGCGGTGCCGCCACCGCGTCTGCTACCCCCTCCCATAAGGCCCCGACCAAGGCCCCGAAGAGGAAGAAGCCGGGCGGGTTCCTGGGCTCCTCGAACGGCAAGAAAGTCGTCATGGCCGTCACGGGCGCCGTGATGGTGCTCTTCCTGCTCGGCCACATGCTCGGCAACCTCAAGATCTTCTTCGGCCGCGAGTCCTTCAACGACTACGCCCACGCGCTGCGCACGCTGCTTGAGCCGCTGGCTCCCTACCGCACGCTGCTGACGCTCGTGGAGATCGCCCTCGTGGCCTCGGTCGTTCTGCACATGTGGGCCGCGATCTCGCTGTCCCGCCGCGCGGGCAAGGCCAGGCCGGTCAAGTACGTGGCCAAGAAGTCGCAGGCCGGCGGCTACACCACGCACATCATGCGCTGGGGCGGCGTGACGATCGTGCTGTTCCTGGTCTGGCACCTGCTCGACCTGACCTTCGGCGTGGTGAACCCGAAGGGCTTCGACTCGGCCCCCGCCGACCGGATGATCGCCGGCTTCGACGCCTCCCGGTGGTGGGTGACGCTCATCTACGTCGTCGCCGTCGTCATGGTCGGCCTGCACCTGCGGCACGGCCTCTGGAGCGCCTTCCAGACCCTCGGCTGGGCCGGCCACGGCCGCTACCGGCTGCTCCGCGTGTCGGCCGCCCTGGTCTCCGCGGTCCTGGTCATCGGCTTCCTGGCTCCGCCCCTCGCGATCACGTTCGGAGTTGTCAAGTGAAGTACACCGAAGGCTCCGAGATCAGGGACACCAAGGCTCCCGCCGGGCCCATCGAGGAGCGCTGGGAGAAGCGCAAGTTCAGCGCCAAGCTGGTCAACCCGGCCAACAAGCGCAAGCTCAACGTGATCGTCGTCGGCACCGGCCTGGCGGGCGGCTCTGCCGCGGCGACCCTGGGCGAGCTGGGCTACAACGTCAAGTCGTTCTGCTACCAGGACACGCCGCGCCGCGCCCACTCCATCGCCGCGCAGGGCGGCATCAACGCCGCCAAGAACTACCGCGGCGACGGCGACAGCATCTACCGCCTGTTCTACGACACCGTGAAGGGCGGCGACTTCCGCGCCCGCGAGTCGAACGTCTACCGCCTGGCCCAGGTCTCGGTGAACATCATCGACCAGGCCGTGGCGCAGGGCGTGCCGTTCGCCCGCGAGTACGGCGGCCTGCTCGACACCCGCTCCTTCGGCGGCGCCCAGGTCTCCCGTACGTTCTACGCCCGCGGCCAGACGGGGCAGCAGCTGCTGCTGGGCGCGTACCAGGCGCTGGAGCGGCAGATCGCGGCCGGGACCGTCGAGATGCACACGCGGCACGAGATGCTCGACCTGATCGTGGCAGACGGGCGGGCGCGCGGCGTCATCGTGCGCGACATGGTCACCGGCGAGATCGAGCGCCACCTGGCCGACGCCGTGGTGCTGGCCACCGGCGGCTACGGGAACGTGTTCTTCCTGTCCACGAACGCCAAGGGCTGCAACACCACCGCCATCTGGCGGGCCCACGAGCGCGGCGCGTACTTCGCCAACCCCTGCTACACGCAGATCCACCCGACCTGCATCCCGGTGTCGGGCGAGTACCAGTCCAAGCTCACGCTCATGTCCGAGTCGCTGCGCAACGACGGCCGGGTGTGGGTGCCGCTGCGCAAGAACGACGAGCGCGCCCCCGGCGACATCCCGGAGGAGGAGCGCGACTACTACCTGGAGCGCATCTACCCGGCCTTCGGCAACCTGGTGCCGCGCGACATCGCCTCCCGCGCCGCCAAGAACGTCTGCGACGAGGGCCGCGGCGTCGGCCCCGGCGGGCTCGGGGTCTACCTCGACTTCAGGGACGCCATCAACCGCCTCGGCCGGGACGCGGTCGAGAAGAAGTACGGCAACCTCTTCGAGATGTACGAGCGCATCACGGGCGAGAACCCGTACGACGTGCCGATGCGCATCTACCCCGCCGTCCACTACACGATGGGCGGGCTGTGGGTCGACTACGACCTGCAGTCCACGATCCCCGGCCTGTTCGTGGTCGGCGAGGCCAACTTCTCCGACCACGGCGCCAACCGGCTCGGCGCGTCGGCGCTGATGCAGGGCCTGGCCGACGGATATTTCGTGCTTCCGACCACCATCGGCGACTACCTGGCCGCGGGCCCGTTCGGCGACGTGGACGAGGAGGCCGTGGCGGAGGCCGAGATCAAGGTCCGCGCCAAGATCGACCGGCTCCTGTCCGTGAACGGCACCCGCACGCCCGACTCCTTCCACCGCGAGCTGGGCAAGCTCATGTGGGACTACTGCGGCATGGAGCGCACCGAGGAGTCGCTGCGCAAGGCGCTGGAGCGCATCCCCGAGCTGCGCGCGGAGTTCTGGCAGAACGTCAAGGTGAGCGGCACCGCCGAGGAGCTCAACCAGGTGCTGGAGAAGGCCGGCCGCGTCGCCGACTTCTTCGACCTGGCCGAGCTCATGTGCCTGGACGCCCTCATCCGCACCGAGTCCTGCGGCGGCCACTTCCGCGCCGAGTCGCAGGACGCCGACGGTGAGGCCCTGCGCGACGACGAGAACTTCGCGCACGTCTCGGCCTGGGAGTTCGGCGGCGAGGACGGGCCGGTGCTGCACAAGGAAGCGCTCGAGTACGAGTACGTCAAGATGACCCAGCGGAGCTACAAGTGAACCTGACCCTGCGCGTATGGCGGCAGAGCGGCCCCTCGGACGCCGGACGCATGGTGACGTACAAGGTGGAGGACGTCTCCCCGGACATGTCCTTCCTGGAGATGCTCGACGTCCTCAACGAGCGCCTCATCCTGGAGGGCGACGACCCGATCGCGTTCGACCACGACTGCCGCGAGGGCATCTGCGGCATGTGCGGCATGGTCATCAACGGCGTGGCCCACGGCGAGCAGCGCGCCACCACGACGTGCCAGCTCCACATGCGCCACTTCGAGGACGGCGCCGAGATCACCATCGAGCCGTGGCGCGCGGCGCCGTTCCCGGTCGTCAAGGACCTGGTCGTGGACCGCAGCGCGTTCGACCGGATCATCCAGGCGGGCGGGTTCGTCTCGGTCCCGGCCGGCTCCGCGCCCGACGCCCACAGCATCCCGGTCCGCAAGGAGGACGCGGACGCGGCCTTCGACGCGGCCACCTGCATCGGTTGCGGCGCCTGCGTGGCGGCCTGCCCCAACGGCTCGGCCTCCCTCTTCACCGCCGCCAAGATCACCCACCTGAGCCTGCTCCCGCAGGGCCAGCCCGAGCGCCTTTCCCGCGCGAAGGCCATGGTGGACCAGATGGACGCGGAGGGCTTCGGCGGCTGCACCAACACGGGCGAGTGCACGGCGGTGTGCCCGAAGGGCATCCCGCTGGACACGATCGCCCAGATGAACAGCGATTATCTGAAGGCCAGCGCCAAGTAGGGGCCGGTTCAGGATGATGGGCGCAACTATCACAGTTGCGCCCATCATTATTAGGTCACGTGATCACGGTCGCTGAGTGGGCTTTAGCCCCGGAGCTCGTAGCTAAATTAGTATGTTGTGCAGCATACTAATTTGGTGACGTCGATGCAGAAGCCGCAGCGGGTGCTCTCCAGGGATTCCGAGTGGGAGGCGCTGGAGCAGTTCGTCCGGCATCCCGATCCGCACCTCCGACTGGGCGTCGTGTCCGGGCGGCGCAGGGTGGGCAAGAGTTTCGTGCTGCGTGCCCTCGCCGAGGCGAGCGGTGGCCTTTACGTGACCGCCGTCGCCGAGGAAGGGGTCGTGGTGTCGCGGCGGCGGCTCGCGGGGGACATCGCTCGATACGCGGGTGTCGGATCAGGGATGATCGCCGACGCGAGCTGGGAGGAGTTGCTCACGACGGCGATCGAGCTCACCGCCCGCCGGCCGGGGGTGCTCGTCATCGACGAGTTGCCGTACTGGATGGGCCACTCTCCCGAGCTGCCGGGGCTGCTGCAGTTGCTCTACGACCGGTCCCAGGCGGGGGAGGGTGTGCCGGGCGGGCGCGTGATCGTCTGCGGGTCGGCCATGTCGGTCATGAATGAGCTGCTGTCCGGGACCAAGGCCCTGCGCGGCCGGGCGGCACTCGACCTGCGGCTGGCGCCGTTCGATCTCGGTACGACGGCCCGCCACTGGGGTATCGGCGATCCGGCCGCCGTCGTGCGGGTGCATGCGGTCCTCGGGGGGTCTCCCGGCTACCGGAACCTGGCCGGCGTTCCCGCTCCTCGCACGGTCGCGGACCTGGACGAGTGGGTGCCCGCCACCGTGCTCGATCCGCGGCAGGCGCTGTTCTCCGGCAGCGAGGCCGAGTACCTGCTGCGTGAGGATCCCAAGTTCTCCGGCAGCGCGCTGCACTACGCGATCATCAACGCGGTCGCCGGCGGGGCGAGCAGCCCGGCGAAGATCGGCGGGCTGCTGGAGCAGCCGCGCACCGCGCTGGCCCGGCCGCTGGAGGCCCTGACGAGCGCCGGATTCCTCCAGTACGACACCGACCCCCTGTGGGAGAGACGCCCGGTGATCACCGTCGTGGATCCCATCGTGCGCTTCCACAATCTCATCACCGTGCCGCAGCGCGATCTCGTCGATACGGGGCAGTCGGCACAAGCCTGGCAGCGGTCGAGGCCGACCTTCGTGGCGCGCGTCCTGGGGCCCCACTTCGAGCAGTGCGCCAGAGACTGGCTGCGCTGTCAGGCCGAGTTCAGGGGAGAGGCGGGTCTGGTGGCGGCGACCGTCGTCAACGACCAGAAGGGGCGGGCCAAGCACGAGATCGACGTCGTCGCGCTGGACAAGAGGGCGGGCCGGGCGAAGATCACCGTCGTCGGCGAGGCCAAGGCGACCATCACGCGGCGGACCATGGCCGATCTGGAACGCCTGGACGACCTGAAGGCGGTGCTCGCGGCGCAGGGGCACGACACCGCGCCGGCCGTCCTCGCGCTGTTCTCCCTGGAGGGTTTCCAGCCGGACCTCGTCGAAGCGGCGCGGCGCAGGGGAGACGTGCTGCTGGTGGGGGTGCCTACGCTGGTCGAAGGTGCGGACCCCGTGGTGGCGCCGCGCCGGGTTTTCTGAGACTGGCGGTAACAACGGGCGGGGTGCGGCCACTTCCTGGTGTCAGAAGAACGCATTCCGAACGAAGGGGCTGGGCGGTGGCGGATGATGCGCACCGGTTCACCGGCATGTACGACGAATGCCGGCAACGGGTCTGGGCCTACGTCGTCAGCCGGGCCGGGCGGCAGGTCGCGGACGAGGTGGTCAGTGAGACGTTCGCGATCGCCTGGCGGCGGCTGGACGACGTGCCCGACCCGGCGCTGCCCTGGCTGCTCGGCGTCGCCCGCAACGTCCTGCGCGACAACGTGCGCGCGGAGGTGCGCAGGCAGGCCATGGCCGCCGAGCTCCGGGCGTGGACCGAGGGGGACGTGGCCGACCAGGTGACCGAGCGGATGGCGGTCCTGCGGGCGCTGGCCGCGCTGCGGGAGGACGATCGGGAGATCCTCGTCCTGGTCGCCTGGCACGGGTTGTCGCCCAAGGAGGCGGCGCGGGTGATCGGGTGCTCGACGGCGGCGTACCGGGTGCGGCTGCATCGGGCTCGCAAACGGCTCAAACAGGCCATCGAGGCGGTGGAGTCCGCGTCGTCGGCGGGTTCGGGGGAGGCGGCGGCGGGCGAGCCGTACTCCGGAGAGCCGTCTTCGAGCGCGCCGTACGCCGGCGAGCCCGTCCGGCGCGAATCGCCCACGCCCCACGTGCGGAACCTCAGCGAGGAGTGGTCATGAACCCCATCGACGAACTTCGGGCGGCCAGGCCCGCGCACCTGGACGGCGGCCAGGTGGACGAGCTGACCAGGGCCACGGAGCTGGCCCGCGCGATGTCGGAGCCGCGGCAATCGACGAGTCGGCGCGGAATCGTACGGCCGGCCTGGGGGCTGGGGCTGGCGGGGGGCGCGGCGGCCGTGACGGCGGCCGTGGTGGTCGTGTCGGGGAACGGCGCGGTGCCCACCACGAGCCCGTCCCCCGCGCCAGGCACCCCGGGCGTCGCGGCGAGCGTCACCCGGACGAGCGCGCCCCGGGTGGCGTTGCCGGCCAGGCAGGTGCTGCTGGCGGCGGCCGAGAACGCGGCGCGGCAGGACGAGGGCAGTGGCGACTACTGGCACAGCGAGTCGGTGAGCCGGATGATCCACACCGTCGAAGACGGCGGCTACCGGGTCGTGGACCGGACCCGTACCGAGGGATGGACACCCAGTGCCGTCGGCGGCGAGCAGTGGTCGCGCAGCCGGTCGCTCGGCGCGGAGCCCGCCACCGAGCAGGACAGGGAGGCGTGGGAGCGGGCGGGGTCGCCGTCCGCGTTCAATGCCGTCATCCCGGGCAAGGGGCGGGGCAAGGAGAAGTACGGCGCCATCCCGCTGTCCACCTCCCCGCGTGCGGCCAGGACCGAACGCAGCCCGCTGGTCGACGGTGACAAGGTGTTCTGGCTCGGCCGGAACGTCACCATGAAGGACCTGCGCGGGCTGCCGGACGACCCGGCGAAGCTGAAGAAGTGGCTGATGGCCTCGTACGAGGGCCACGGGACCGAGGGGGACGGCCAGGAGATGTCGGGCGACGTGTGGCTGTTCACGGTCAGCATGGGGCTGATCATGGACATGCCGGTGACGCCCGAGGTCCGGGGGGCGGCCTTCCGCATGCTGGCCGAGCTCGACGAGGCGAAGGTGACCGCCAACGTGACCGACGCCGAGGGGCGGCAGGGAACGGCCGTGTCGGTGGAGGAGCCGACGCACGGAGGCGGGATCGACGAGAAGCGGCTGGTCTTCGACGAGGCGACCGGGCGGGCGCTGGCGCGGGAGAACGTGGTGGTGAAGGCGGGCACGTTCCAGGCCGGGCTGGAGCCGGGCACGGTGTGGACGTCGGAGGTGCTGATCGGGTCCGGCTGGACGGACGCGGCGCCGAAGGGCTCCTGACCTCGTCGTCCCTGGCCGCGAGGCTCGTCGTCCCTGGCCCACGAGGCCCGTCGTCCCGATCGCGCGGTTCGCCGGGCGGGCGTCCGCTCTTGGCGGGCCGCCCGGCGGGTCGGGTGGTCAGCCGCTCTGGCGGGCCGCGTCGTTGGCGTTCGTACGGATCTGCTGGATGCGCTGCTTGGTCAGCCCGAGCAGCTCGCCGATGTCTCCATCCGACAGCCCCAGCTCGTGCATGTGCTTGACCCGCTTCTTCAGCGTCCGCGTGTAGTCCTCGGCGATGGCGGCGGCCTGGCGCTGGAGGGCGGCGAAGTCGTCGAGGTCCTGCTCAGACAGGCCGGGCAGGGCGTAGTGGTAGACCGGGGCCGGCGGCCTGGGACGGTCGGCGAACAGGAACGGCAGCCCCTCGGCGACGTCGGCGTGCAGCTCCTTGAGCGTACGGGCG
Source organism: Nonomuraea maheshkhaliensis (assembly GCF_039529435.1). Lineage (NCBI taxonomy): Bacteria > Bacillati > Actinomycetota > Actinomycetes > Streptosporangiales > Streptosporangiaceae > Nonomuraea > Nonomuraea maheshkhaliensis. Next base: position 15,128 of record NZ_BAAAMU010000121.1, on the reverse strand, counting down.
GACATGCCGCCGGCCACGCCGTCCACCTGGGCCAGCCACAGGCTGCCGGCCATGGTGACGTGGACGTCCACGCGGTCTGCGGTCATCGGTGCTCCAGTCAGTCCTTCTGCTCAGTCCTTCAGCCAGCCGTCGCCGAACAGGTGTGCCAGCCCTTCTTCGAGTGAGTCCACGAGCTGTGGCGTCTCCCCTGGGTAGAGCGGGACGATCGCGCGGGCCGCGACCCGGCCCCCGGTGTCCCACAGCAGCAGGAAGCGCTGCCGCCTCGTCGTCTCCACCCAGTCGGGGCGCAGGCCGTGGAGGCGGGAGAGGCCGATGATGCGGTCGCGGATGGCCGCGTAATCATCTCGTTCCACCACACGCGGCAGACTATATCCCTTGACTGACAGTGACAAGGGGCCTTGTCGGCGATATTTCCCATACGTGTCGGTTAGGGATCAGGACACGACCCAAGCCCGCGCGAACGTCTCCACGGCCGTACGGGCGATCGTCGCCAGCTCCGCCTCCTCCAACTGCCGGGTGCCCATCTGCGAGCGGGCCTCAAGGGGGCCCAGGATCAGGGCCAGGAACTGCTCGGCCGCCAGATCGGGATCCGTGGTGCGCAGGCGGCCGGCCAGCGCCAGCCGGGCCAGGCGGTCGGCCAGCGCGTGGTTGAGGCGGTCGAGGCCGTACTCCTTGACGATGTCGAGGATGTCGGGAAAGTGGGTGATCTCCGAGTAGAGCAGGCGGCGCAGCGCGCAGTACCGGCTGTCGGTGTGCAGGCGCAGCAGGGCGAGCGCGACGCCCTCCAGCGTGGCGGCCAGGTCGTCACCCGGGTCGCCGAGCGGCGCCAGCGCGGCCACCCGCTGGTCGAGCGCGGTCATCGCGGCGGCCTCCACGGCATGCCTGAACAAGGTCGCCTTGTCGGTCATGTGGTTGTAGACCGTCGGCTTGGCCACCCCCGCCTCAAGCGCGATGTCCTGCACGCCGGCCTGTGCGTACCCCTGCCTGGCGAACACGGTGAAGGCGCCGTCCAGGATCGCCTGGCGCTTGTCGATCCGTCCGCGGGTGGTGCTGCTCACCTCATCGATTGTACTCGCTGGTTCAACCTGATGTACGCATCGGGTTGCGATCGAACGCAAGAGACATTTATCTTGAACCAATGAGTTCAATAAATGATGACCGGCTGGGTCGCCGGCTGGTGGGGATCATCGCCGTCGTCCTGCTCGGCGGGCTGCTCGGCATCCTCAACAGCACGATGGCCGCCGTCGCCACCGACACCCTGGTGCTGGCGTTCGACACGTCGCTGAGCACGGTCGGCTGGGCCTCCACCGGGTTCCTGCTGGCCGTGACCGCGACGATCCCGTTCACCACCTGGGCCGTCGACCGGTTCGGCGGCAAGCGGCTGTGGATCGCGGGGCTGCTGGTGTTCCTGGCCGGGTCGCTGGCCGCGGGGCTGGCCTGGAACGCGGGCAGCCTGATCACCTTCCGCGCCGTGCAGGGGCTCGGGGCCGGGCTGCTCGATCCGCTCGTGCTCATCCTGCTGGCCAGGGCCGCCGGGCCGCGGCGCGCCGGGCGGGTGATGGGGCTGATGGGCGTGGTCCTGTCGCTGGGGCCGGTGCTCGGGCCGATCGCGGGCGGGGCGATCCTGGGGGCGTTCACGTGGCGGGCGATGTTCCTGATCAGCGTGGTCGTCGGGGTGGTGGCGCTGGTGCTCGCCGTACGGGTGGTCCCCGGCGACGAGCCGGGCGCGCGGGGACCGTCCAGGCTGGACGTCCTGGGCCTGGCGCTGCTCGGCCCCGGATTCGCGGCCGTGGTGCTGGGGCTCTCGCAGACGGCCGAGCAGGGCACGATCGCGGTGTGGCAGGCGCTCACGCCCCTGGGGCTGGGCCTCGCCCTGCTGGCCGGGTACGCCGTGCACGCCCTGGGCCGGCGCCGGACGCCGCTGATCGACCTGCGCCTCTTCCGCAACCGGGGGTTCAGCGGCAGCGTCGCGATCATGGGGCTCGGCGGCATGGGCCTGTTCTCCGGCCTGTTCGCGCTGCCGCTCTACTACCAGCAGGCACACGGGCACGGCGTGCTGGCGGCCGGGCTGCTCATGGCCCCGCTCGGGCTCGGCGGCTCCATCGCCATGCCGCTGGCCGGACGCCACTCCGACCGGATCGGCGCGCGCGGCCTGGCCGCAGGCGGGGCGGTCGTCGCGATCCTGAGCATGTTCGCCCTGACCCTGATCGGGCCGGGAACGCCGGAGGTCTGGCCGGCGCTGGCGGCGCTCACGCTCGGCCTGGGCAGTGGTTGCTTCAGCGCGCCCACCATGGGGTCGCTGTACCGTACGCTGCCCGGTCCCATGGTGGCGCAGGGCAGCTCCGTCCTCTACATGCTCAACCAGCTCGGCGCGGCGCTCGGCGTCGCCCTGGTCACCCTCGTCGTCCAGAGCTCGGCCGACACGATGAGCGGTCTGCGTGGCGTCTTCTGGGTCGGCGTCGTCTCCACGGTGATCGTCCTGGCCCTCGTCCCGCTGCTCCCGGCCAGAACAGCCGGGGCGCCGGCGCCCGTGCCTTCAGAGCCGGAGGGAGCGGACGTACCGCGCTAATTCGCTTGCGGAGGGTAGAGGAACTCTGGCCTGATAGATCACGTTCCAGACGCGACCGGAAGGAGGCGATACGGAGATGACGTACAACGAGGTGACCGGGACCAGGCGGCCGCTGCGCATGTGGGCGAAGCCCGAGACGGTCGATCCGCAGGCGATGCAGCAACTGCGTAACGTGGCGAACCTCGAGTGGGTCCACGGTGTCGCCGTCATGCCGGACGTGCACCACGGCAAGGGCGCGACGGTGGGCTCGGTCATCGCGATGAAGGACGCGGTCTCGCCGGCGGCGGTCGGCGTGGACATCGGGTGCGGGATGACCGCGGTGAAGACCTCGTACAAGGCTTCGCAGCTCCCCGACAACCTGGCCTACCTGCGCGGGAAGCTGGAGCAGGCGGTGCCGGTCGGGTTCGGCCACCACAAGCGGCCGGTCGACCCGGGCAACGTGCACGGGATGAAGACGGCCGGGTGGGCGGAGTTCTGGAAGGACTTCGACGACCTCGCGCCGGCCGTGCACGCGCGGCGCGAGCGCGCCGAGGTGCAGATGGGCACGCTCGGCGGCGGCAACCACTTCCTGGAGGTCTGCGCCGACGACGAGGGCTGGGTGTGGGTCGTGCTGCACTCGGGCTCGCGCAACATCGGCAAGGAGCTCGCGGAGCACCACATCGGGGTCGCCCGCGGCCTCTCCCACAACAAGGGCCTGGTGGACCGCGACCTGGCGGTCTTCCTCGGCCGTACGCCGGAGATGGACGCCTACCGGCGCGACCTGTTCTGGGCCCAGGACTACGCGCGGCGCAACCGTGCGGTCATGATGGGCCTGGTCTGCGACGTGCTGCGCCGCCATCTGCCGAACATCGTGTTCGAGCAGACGATCTCCTGCCACCACAACTACGTGGCCGAGGAGCGCTACGACGGGGTGGACGTGCTGGTCACCAGAAAGGGCGCGATCCGGGCCGGCTCCGGCGACCTGGGCATCATCCCGGGCTCGATGGCCACCGGCACCTACATCGTCAAGGGTCTTGGTAACAGCGCGGCCTTCGACTCCGCCTCGCACGGGGCGGGGCGGAAGATGAGCAGGAACAAGGCGAAGAAGACGTTCACCGTGAAGGACCTGCAGGAGCAGACCGCCGGGGTGGAGTGCCGTAAGGACTCCGGGGTGATCGACGAGATTCCGGGGGCCTACAAGGACCTGGAGTCGGTGATGGCGGCCCAGACGGACCTGGTCCAGGTGGTCGCGCACCTGCGTCAGCTGATCTGCATCAAGGGCTGACCGGGGTCGCTTCAAGGCTTTGAAGGGGTCGGTCCTCCATCGTCGGGCCGGCCCCTGCTCGGCACCAGCGAGGCTTCGGAGGTCACCGGGCTGAGTGACCCTCCTGCGGTGTGGATCCCAGCCGGTGCGCCACCAGTAGCGGTCCCCATCGCACCAGACCACCAGGCCCACCCAGACGGACACCAGGGCCAACCTGTATCCGTCGTGAACGTCGGCAGGGACACCAGGTGCTTCCAAGGCCTTACCCATGTCGCGGGCGGCCTCAAGTGGCAACGGCAAAAGGGTGATCTTGGTCGTGCGAGGCAGCAGACGGGCATTCCCTTTGTAGCGTGGTGCCGATTCAGGCGTCCACGCTGGGAGCAGCCGTATGCGCTGGCAGGTCCATTCGGAAGAACAGCTGTACACAGACCGCTGGCTCGATGTCCGGGTGGCCGATGTGGAGCTTCCGGACGGAAGGCATCTCGATCATCGCCTCATCCGTACGCCGCCCGGAGCCGGCGCGGTCGTCACCGATGAGCGGAAGCGTGTGCTGCTCATCTGGCGACACCGGTTCATCACCGACACCTGGGGTTGGGAGATTCCGATCGGCAAGATCGACGAGGGTGAGGAGCCGATCGCAGCTGCCGCCCGCGAGTTCGAGGAGGAGACCGGCTGGCGGCCCGGCCCCTTGCGTCCGCTGCTCTACGCTCAGCCGACCAACGGCCTCTCCGACTCTGAACACCACATCTTCCGCGCCGACAGCGCGCAGCACATCGGCCCACCCTCCGAGGCATGGGAGGCCGAGCGCATCGAGTAGGTGCCGCTCACGGACGTCCGCCGCCTGATCGACAAGCGCGACATCGTCAGCGGAACCAGCATGAACGCGCTGCTCTACGTCCTCACGGTGCTGTAGCGCCTCAGGGCTGTCGTGCCGCGGCCTCGGGTCGGCTTCCTGTCGTTCCTTGCTGGCTATGGTGAGAGAGCGCTCCCTAAAAGGGGGGTGGCGCGGTCGAGTGGAGAGTCAAGGACGGGTGGATTCCGAGGTTTCTTGGCGGAGGCTGGGGGAGGCGGGTTCGCGTCGTCCAGGGCGAGTCATCGCTGGTGGCACGAATGTTTGGCGGTGAGCGAGGGCGCTCGATCGCTTCGGGGAGGTTTCGGCGGGGTTAACCGGCGTCTTGACAGCTGGTGGGGAGGCGAGCACGCTCCTTCTCAGGGAGCGCTCCCTCGAACCAACACCCCAGTTTGACGGAGACCTCGTGAGCCCACCCCTGCGCTGCCTGGCTGTCGTGGCGAGTGCCAGATCGTCGGCGCGTTCGCGTTGCCCGCCCGCGCTGTCCTGCTCGGCCAGAGCGAGTCCGCCTTCACCGCTTCGGATGTTCGTCGACCGCGTACGGGTCCACCGATGATCAAGGGAGCCGCCATGTTACCCGTCTCACGACTGATCGCCCTGCTGTCCGTGCTGTTCGCCACGTTCGCCGTGGCGCCTGGGCCGGCCTCGGCCGAGCCCGTACGGGTGGCGGAGTTCCTCGCCGACTGCCCGTTCAGCCACCGGCTGCCCGACGACCCGATCGTCTTCCCCGGGCTGCCCGGAGCCTCGCACATGCACAGCTTCTTCGGCAGCCGCGTCACCAACGCCCACACCCAGCTCGCCGACCTGCAGCGGGGCGCGACCAACTGCAACCCGGCCGTGGACAAGTCGTCGTACTGGGTGCCGACCCTCTACCGGGACGGCGCTCCCGTGGAGCCGGCCATCATCACGTTCTACTACCTCGGCGAGGGCGTGCGTGACGACATCGTCGCCAGGACCCAGCCGCTGCCCCTCGGGCTGCGGATCGTGGCCGGGAACGCCAGGGCGACCGGGCCCGACGACACGACGATCTCCCGGTGGTCCTGCCTGCACGCCGGGCACGTGCCCCCTTCCAAGGACTTCGTGAACTGCCCGTCCGGGACGATGCTGGAGTCATACCTGGACTTCCCGCAGTGCTGGAACGGGCGGGACCTGGACTCCGCCGACCACAAGAGCCACATGGCCTATCCGGTGGGCCTGCAGTGCCCGAGCAGCCATCCGGTGCCGGTGCCGAAGCTGCGGCAGGTGATCCGCTACCCCGTGACCGGCGATCCTTCGCGGCTGCGGCTGGCGTCCGGGGGCGGGTTCACGATGCACGGCGACTTCTTCAACGCCTGGCCGGTCGAGGAGATGGAGCGGCGGGTGCGTGACTGCATCAGGCCGGTCATCAAGTGCGGCGCCGATGGGCGGCCGTCGTAGGGCTGGTCGTCACGTGTCGGCGCCGACGGGTGGCCGTCGTAGATCTTGCCCGGGCGGGCGTCCCTTCCCGCTCGCCCGGGCCCTTCGCCTGGGGATGGTTCCGGTGCTGAGATGTGGGTTGATGTCGTTCGTGGTGGTGGCGGCGTGCTTGGCCCTTGCGAGCTGCTCTGCTCCCGGTCGGGGCCCGGCTGCTGCGGTGCCTGCTCCTGCTGTGTCCGGTTCTCAGGCGTCCGGTTCTCAGGCGCCCGGCTCTCACGGGGCCGGTTCTCACGGCGCCGGTTCTCACGGCGCCGGTTCTCACGGGGCCGGCTCCGGGGGGTCGGCCGCCGTGGGGTCGGGTACGAGTGCTGCCGCTGGGTTCAGCCCGACTGATCTGGCCTGGTTGCAGCTTGCCGAGGCGTTGCACGGGCGGGTCGTGCCGCTGCTTGAACTGGCCCCGGGCCGGGCCGGGAAGCCGATCATCGGCCTGGCCCGTCGGCTCGGCACCGCGCATGAGAAGGGGCGCGGGCGGTTGCGGGCGCTGCTCGCCGAGGCCGGGGTTACCGGGGACAATCCTCACGCTCTGCACGACATGCCCGGTATGCCCACCGCCGACGAACTGCGTGCCCTGGACGGGCTGCGTGGCGACGCCTTCGAGCGGCGCTTCACCTCGCTGCTACGGGCGTACCTGAACCAGCTTGTGCTGGTGGCGAACGGCGAGCGTGACGCCGGTGGCTCGGCGCGGGTGCGCGAGCTGGCGAAGACGATGGCCGGCGAGCACACGGCCGAACTGGCCGAGCTGGACCGGGTCGCCGGGTGATCAGAGCCCCTTTCGTGGCGAGTCGCGGTGCGTCGGTCCGACTCGGTCGTGGTGCTTCGGCCTGGCTCAGCCGCGCGTGGCCGGGGGTCGGCCCGTAGGTTGGCCGTATGCGGATCGGGGAACTGCTGGGGGTCGGGCGCAGTGCCGACGTGTACGCGATCGGCGGCGGCCGGGTGCTGCGCCGCTACCGGTACGACCTCGACGCCGGCCGTGAGTCGGCGGTCATGGCGTACGTGGCCGCGCACGGTTATCCCGTCCCCGAGGTCTTCCCCGGCGAGGGCCGCGCGACCGACCTGGTGATGGGCCTGGTATGGGGGCCGACCCTGCTGCAGGCGTTCACCGAGGGGAAGGTGGACGCGGGGCAGGTGGGCCGGATCCTGGCGGGGTTACTGCGGCGGCTGCACGAGATCCCACCCATGGAGCCGGGCGGCCCGGGTGATCGCATCCTGCATCTGGACCTGCATCCGGACAACGTGATGCTCGCCCCGCAGGGGCCGGTGGTGATCGACTGGGCCAACTCCCGGCCTGGGCCGCCCGCGCTCGACTGTGCACTGTCGGCGCTGATCATCGCGCAGGTGGCCGTGGACGAGGAGCTCGGCCGGCCGGAGGAGGCCCGCGCGGCGCTGGCCGCGCTGGTGGCCGAGCTGGGGGACGATCTGGACGTGGGCGATCCCCTGGACGAGGCCGAGGCGATCCGGGACGCCAACCGCACACTCAGCGACCGGGAGCTCGGCCTCCTGGACGAGGCGGTGGCGCTGGTGCGTGAACTGGCCTCCTGATCCGTCCTGGCTTGGCCAGCGCCAGGGGGTCCAGGTGGCGCGCGGAGTTCCGGCGGCGTCACCTGCTGTGGCCGGGCGCGGGCCTCGGTCAGCGCCAGGCGCCGTTGGCGGCGGCTTGTTTGGCGTAGGTTTCGAAGGATTTGGCTGGGTGTCCTGTCACCTGGGCCACCGTTTCGGTCACCGGCTGGTCGCCGAGGGCGCGCAATGCGGCGAACGCCTTGGTCGCCTGGATCGACTCTCCCGAGAACCCGTTGGCCGCGATGTAGTCTTCGTCGCCGCCCTTGTAGCGCACCTCGCGGCCGCTCGCCCGGCCGATGATCCGCACGGCCTCCTCGAACGGCAGCGAGCGCGGCCCGGTGAGCTCGTAGGTCTGCCCGGCGTGGCCGTCTTCGGTGAGGGCCGTGGCGGCGACGGCGGCGATGTCGCCCGCGTCGACGAAGCCCTGCCCGACGTCGCCGAGCGGCAGCACCAGCTCGCCCACCATGATCGCGGGCCGCAGGAAGCCCTCGTCGAAGTTCTGGTCGAACCAGCTTGGCCGCAGGATCGTCCACTCGGCCGGGCTGTCGCGGACGGTGCGCTCGGCGGACAGCAGTCGCTCGTCGCCCATGGTCTCGATGCCGCCGCTGGACAGCAGCACGATGCGCTCGACGCCCTGCTCGACGGCCAGCGACACGAACGCGGGATCGATCGGGGTGCCGTCGGGGGCCATCAGGTAGAGCGCCGACGCGCCGGACACGGCGGTCTGCCAGGTAGCGGGGTCGGTCCAGTCGAACCGGGTCTCAGCGCTCCTGGAGGCGGCCCGAACGCGATGACCTGAGGCCCGCAGTTGCTCGGCCACGCGGCGGCCCGTGGAGCCGGTGGCGCCTAGCACGAGGATCACTTGACTGGTCATGCCCGTAGTCAAGCAAAGGCCACCGACAGAACCGGTCAAGGGCTGCGGGCTGGTCGGTCCGGAAGGTCGAGGCGCGGGTTACTCCGTCCAGGCCGCCGTGGCGTCGAGGCGTTCGCGCCACAGTTTCTCCCCGCCGCCCCCAGGCTCCCAGCGGGCGCAGAAGTCGAGCAGGTCGCGGCAGCGCGCCACCATGGCCGCCTGGCGCTCAGGCCAGCCGGGAACGTCGTCCCCGTACGCGGCGAAGAAGTGGGAGAGCAGCGGCACCTGCTCGGGATGGTGGCTGCGGACGATCCACTCCAGCCAGGCCAGGTCCTCGACCGGCCGGCCGGGATGGGCCCACTCCCAGTCGAGGATCGCCGCCGTCTCGATCGTGGCCGGGTGGAACAGCATGTTCTGCGGGCCGTAGTCGCCGTGGACGATGCCGAGCCGGTGGATGCGGGCCAGCATGCGTCCGCACTCGGCGAACACCTCGGCCGCCCGCCCCTCGTCGATGAGATCCTGACCGTGGGAGCCGTCGACGAACCGGGTGGTCAGGCTGGTCGAGGTGACCTGGTGGACGCGGGGGACCGGCAGGCGGCCACGCAGGCGGCGCAGATAGCGGCTCTCCGTGCTCAGCCGAAAGGCCGCTTCGGGACCCTGGTAGCACTTCACGACCAGGGCGCCGTCGCCGAATGTGCTGTTGGTGTACCCGTGCTTCACAAGGGTCGATTCTGGCGTACCCGGACGCCTCCCGGGCCCCTTGGCGCGCCATCCGAGCGGCTCCGATACACGATGTAAGGACGGAACAAATACCCCACCGGGGCGGAAAGCGCGTGCACCAGGCGGCTGAACGGGAAAAGGAGGAACAGCATCATCCCGACCACGGTGTGCACCTTGTAAAGACCGCTCGCCTGGCTCATCGCGACCACGTCGGGACGCAGCGTGAAGATGCCGCGAAACCAGGGCGCGACCGTGGTCCGATAGCTCACCTCGCTGGGCACGAGCCCCGCGATCGTGGTCACCGTGCCCGTGACGATGGCGCCGGCCAGCACCACGTACATCACCTTGTCGTTGACCGTGGTCGCCAGGAAGACGGGGCCCTTGGTGCGGCGGCGGTAGATCAGCAGGGCCAGCCCGGTCAGGGTGGCCAGGCCCGCCAGGCCGCCCCAGACGACCGCGTTGGCGTGGTACGCCTCGTTGGACACGCCGACGGCGCCGGTCCAGGCGAGCGGGATGACCAGGCCGGTCACGTGGCCGACGATCACGAACAGCAGCCCGTAGTGGAACAGCGGGGCGGCCACGCGCAGCAGCGGGCTCTCGTAGAGCTGGGAGGAGCGGGTGGTCCAGCCGAACTTGTCGTACTTGTGCCGCCAGATCAGCCCGCCGACGAAGATCACCAGGGTGACGTACGGCGCGACCGTCCACAACATGTCCTCGCCCCAGCTCATCGCTGGCCGCCCATCGTCCACGACCTGCTCTCGCCCCAGCTCATCGGTAGCCTCCCACGCTCTCGGCGGGCGGCCCGGACGCGGCCACCCGCGCGGCGAGCGCCCGGTCGGCGCCTGCGATCGGCGGCAGCGCCGCGCACACCGCGCCGAGCACATGCCGGTACGGCGAGTCGCGTTCGCGCAGGGCGGCGAGCAGGAGTTCCAGCCCTGCCCGGTGCTCGTTGAGCAGCGCGGCTCCCGAGTCGTCCAGCGCGGCGAACTCCAGCAGCACCGGCAGGAAGTCGGGCAGCTCGTCCTCCATCAGCTCCCAGCCCGCCCTCCGGTAGCGCTCCTTCAGCGCGGCCAATGACTCGCCGCGCCGGCGGGTGTCGCCGTCGGTGTAGTAGGTCAGGTAGAGGCAGCAGCGCCGCTGCAGGTCGAACGTCTCCACGTAGTGGGCGGCCAGCTCGCTGGAGCCCAGTTCCGCGGCGAGCGCCAGGAACGTGGCGAAATGCGGTTCCGCGGCCTCTCTGATGAGCGGCAGGCGGCGCCAGAAGCGTTCGTCCGGATAGGCGAGCAGGTGGGCGGCGGCCTGCCAGACGACGGCGGGATTCATGATTTGCCCTTCCTTCGCGGGAAAAGTCCGGCCGGGGCGCCGCGGCCGTCCCAGTTGAGCAGGTTGACCCGGTCGTGGGTGATCTCGTCGCCGGTCTGGCGCTCCTTCAGGCCGTGGAAGCTCTCGATCGAGACCGGCACGGGACGACCCGACGCCTCCCCGAACGGCCCCTGCATGCCGGGCCCGCCGTCGTAGTCGAGGCTGCAGCCGCCCTCCTCCACGACGCCGGGCACGTTGCCGTAGGCGGTCGGGATGACGTAGCGGTCGTCGTACTTGGCCAGGGCGAGCAGGCGGTACATCGCGTTCAGCTCCTCCTCGGTCAGGCCGACGTCGGGCAGGGCCGGCTCCTCCCCGAGGTTGACCGCCCGCATGTACGACCGCATCGCGGCCAGCCGGCGCAGCGCGGCCGTCACGGGCGCCGGGTCCCCGGCGGTGAACAGCTCGGCCAGGTATTCGACGGGGATGCGCAGCGAGTCGATGGCGGCGAACAGGTTGCCCGCGTCCTCGCCGTCGTGCCCGGTGGTGGACAGAGCGTCCACGACGGGGGAGAGCGGAGGGACGTACCAGACCATCGGCAACGTGCGGTACTCCGGATGCAGCGGCAGCGCTATCCGGTACCGCTTGATCAGGTCGTAGATCGGCGACCTGCGGGCGGCCTCCAGCCAGTCGGCGGGCAGCCCGGCGCGCTCGGCGGCCGGATCGTACGGGTCCACGAACAGGTCGAGCTGGGCCTCGTAGAGATCACGCTCGTCCGCCACCGAGGCCGCCTCCGTGACGCGGTCGGCGTCGTACAGCAGGACGCCCAGGTAGCGCAGCCGCCCGACGCACGTCTCGGAGCAGACCGTGGGCAGCCCCACCTCCACCCGGGGGTAGCAGAACGTGCACTTTTCCGCCTTGCCGGTCTTGTGGTTGAAATACACCTTCTTGTACGGACATCCCGTCACGCACATCCGCCAGCCCCGGCACCGATCCTGGTCCACCAGCACGATGCCGTCCTCGGCCCGCTTGTAGAGGGCGCCGGACGGGCAGGAGGCCACGCACGACGGGTTCAGGCAGTGCTCGCAGATACGCGGCAGGTAGAACATGTACGCCTGCTCGAACGACAGCCTGACCTGCTCCGACACCTTCGACAGCACCGGGTCGGGGCTCGGGTCGCCGCCGAGGTCGTCGTCCCAGTTGGCGCTCCATTCGATCTTCATCGGCTCGCCCGTGATCAGCGACCTGGGCGGCGCCACCGGGACGTCGTCGGAGAGCGGGGCGTTCGTGAGGTTCTGGTAGTCGTACGTCCATGGCTGGTAGTAGTCCTGGATGGACGGCATGAGCGGATTTGCGAAGATGGTCAGCAGCTTGCGCAGCCGGCCGCCGGCCTTCGGCCTGAGCCTGCCCCCTCGGGTCAGCTCCCAGCCGCCGCGCCAGCGCTCCTGGTCCTCGTACCGGCGCGGATAGCCCTGGCCTGGGCGGGTCTCGACGTTGTTGAACCAGACGTACTCGACGCCCGGCCGGTTGGTCCAGGTCTGCTTGCAGGTGACCGAGCAGGTGTGGCAGCCGATGCATTTGTCGAGGTTCATCACCATGGCGATCTGTGCCATCACCTTCACCGGTAACGCACCTCCTGTGATCTGCGCCGGATCGTGGTGATCTCGTCGCGCTGGTTGCCCGTCGGGCCGAGGTAGTTGAAGCCGTACGAGAGCTGGGCGTGGCCGCCTATCAGGTGCGTCGGCTTGATCAGCACCCGGGTCAGCGCGTTGTGCACGCCGCCCCGCAGGCCCGTGGCCTCCGACTTCGGCACGTCGATCAGCCGGTCCTGGGCGTGGTACATGAAGACCGTGCCCTTCGGCATCCGGTGCGAGACGATCGCCCTGGCCACCACCACGCCGTTGCGGTTGACCGACTCCACCCAGTCGTTGTCGGCGATCCCCAGGTCCGTGGCGTCCTCGGTGGACATCCAGATCGTCGGGCCGCCTCTGGACAGCGACAGCATGAGCAGGTTGTCCTGGTATTCGGAGTGGATCGACCACTTGCTGTGCGGGGTCAGGTAACGCAGGGTGCCGCTCTCGCCGTACAGCGCGGCCAGGTCCAGCGGCGGACGGTAGATCGGCAGCGCCTCGCCGTACTCGTGCATCCACTCGTGATCGAGGAAGAAGTGCGTGCGCCCGGTCAGCGTGTGCCACGGCTTGCCGTTCTCGACATTGATCGTGAACGGCGCGTAGCGGCGGTCGTGCGACTCCTTGCCCGACCACTCGGGGCTGGCGGCCACCGGGACCGGCCTGGCCTGGGTGTCGGCGAAGACGATCCGGTGCCCCTCGGCGGCCAGCCCCTCGAAGCTCCGCCCGGTGCGCCGGGCGAGCTGGCGGAAGCCCTGCGCGGCCAGGCGGCCGTTGCTCACGCCCGACAGCGCGAGGATCGCCTCGCACGCCTTGGCCTCGGTGTCCAGCTCCGGCCGGCCCTTGGCCACGCCGCGCGGCACCAGGCCGCAGCGCTCGCCCAGCCAGGTCACCTCCTCGTCGGGCCGGAACGTCACGCCCTTGACCGGGATGCCCAGTTTCTCCGTCAGCGGTCCCAGGGCGGCCAGCTTCTCCGCGACCGCGCCGTAGTCGCGCTCGACCACCACGAGCTCGGGCTGACCGCGTCCGGCCAGCTCGCCGGGCGTGTCGTGCTGGTGCGCCAGTGCCACCACGTCCCTGCGCACGCCCAGGTGGTCCTTGGCCAGGTCGCTGAAGGAGCGGGCGATGGCGTGGAAGGCGGCGAAGTCGGTGCGGGTCTGCCAGGGCGGGCTGATGGCCGGGTTGAACGCGTGCACGAACGGGTGCATGTCGGTCGAGGACAGATCGTGCTTCTCGTACCAGGTGGCGGCGGGCAGCACCACGTCCGAGAAGATCGTCGAGGAGGTCATCCGGAAGTCGAGGGTGAGCAGCAGGTCCAGCTTGCCCACGGGGGCGCGCGGGTCCGGGTGCTCCAGGTTGGACGTGGCGCCCAGGAGATGGTGCAGGAAGTACTCGCTGCCCTTGGCGGAGGAGCCCAGGAGGTTCGAGCGCCAGAGGGTCAGGACGCGGGGCCAGTTGCGCGGGTCGTCGGGGGTCTCGGCGGCGAGCCTCAGCCGGCCCGCCGCGAGCTCAGCCCGGGTGTGCGCGACGGGATCCTCGGCCTCGCCGAGCTCCAGCGGATTGCGGTCGAACGCGGGCGCCATCGGCATCCAGCCGTTGCGTACGGCCTCCGTCACCAGGTCGGACGTACGCTTGCCGCGAAACAGCCCCGTGGCCAGCGGGCTGGTCAGCTCACCGGCGTCGAAGTGGTCATAACGCCACTGATCGGTGTGCAGGTACCAGAACAGGGCACCGGGGACCTGGCGCGGCGGGCGCTGCCAGTCGAGCGCGCCCGCCAGCAGGGCCCAGCCGGCCTGCGGGCGGCACTTCTCCTGGCCCACGTAATGGGCCCAGCCGCCGCCGTTGCGGCCCTGGCAGCCGGTCAGGAGCAGCAGCGACAGGAAGGCGCGGTAGATCGTGTCGCCGTGGAACCACTGGGTGGTGCCCGCGCCCAGGATGAACATGCACCTGCCGCCGGTGGCCTCGGCCGTCCTGGCGAACTCCCTGACGATCTTCCGCGCCCGGGCGGCCGGGACGCCGGTGATCTGTTCCTGCCAGGCGGGGGTGTAGGGCTCGGTCGCGTCGTCGTAGCCGGTCGGCCAGGTGCCCGGGAGGCCGGGGCGGTGGACGCCGTACTGGGCGAGGAGCAGGTCGTAGACGGTCGTGACGGTACGACCGGCCACCTGTGTCGTGGGGACGCCCCTGCGTACCGGAGGGCCGCCGTCGAAGCGGGGCAGCAGGACCTCGGCGGGCTCTGAGGCGGGCTCTGAGGCGGGCTCTGAGGCGGGCTCTGAGGCGGGCTCTGAGGCGGGC
>NZ_BAAAMU010000121.1:0-563 GCF_039529435.1 Nonomuraea maheshkhaliensis | reverse complement strand
CTCTGAGGCGGAGTCCGAGGCGGGCTCTGAGGCGGAGTCCGAGGCGGGATTCGAGGCGGGTTTCGGGCCCGGTTTCGGGCCGTAGAGCGTCAGTTTCGGTTGGTGGTCGAGGTCGAGGTTCCAGCGGCCCTCGCCCGAGTCGGTCCAGCGGAAGCCGGCCGAGCCGTTCGGCACCACCGGCTCACCGGACTCGGCCAGGAACACCGTCTTCCACCCGGCCGCCTCCTCCTCCGAGCCGAGGTCCTCGGCGGTGAGGAACCGGCCCGGCACGTACGCGTCGCCGCGCCGCTCCAGCGCGACCAGGAACGGCAGGTCGGTGAAGCGCTTGACGTAGTCGGTGAACCGCGGGGTCTCCCGTTCGACGAAGAACTCCTTCAGCAGCACGTGACCCATCGCCATCGCGAGCGCGCCGTCCGTGCCCGGTCGCACGGCCAGGAACTCGTCGGCGAACTTGGCCGCGTCGTTGTAGTCGGGCGAGACCACCACGACCTTCTGGCCCCGATAGCGCGCCTCGGCCATCCAGTGCGCGTCGGGCGTGCGGGTGACCGGCACGTTCGAGCCCC
>NZ_BAAAMU010000120.1:0-31964 GCF_039529435.1 Nonomuraea maheshkhaliensis | reverse complement strand
GCTCGGGCGTGACGGGGTCGTGGCGGTGCTCGGGGTGCACCGGCTCTCGGCGGCCGAGGAGGCCGTACGCGCCGCGCCACCCGAGGCCGAGGTCACCGCCGTGGTCGTGACCCGTTCACCTGCTGAGATGCTGCCGCTGGCCCGGCTGGTGATCGCCGAGGTCGGCACGTGCCTGCGGCAGGCGTTCCCGAAGGCGGCCTGGCCTCGGCTGCGGATCGTGTACGACGAGTCGGGCGCGCTGGCGGCGGGGGCCGGGGTCGCCGAGCCGGGGGACATGACGGAGGTCGCGATCCGGGTGCGTTCAGGGCGAATCGTCCTGCGCGCCGAGGGCTTCGGCGCCTGCCACGCGGCAGCGTCCCAGCGCGACCGACCGTAGCGGTTCCCGGAGGTGGCCGGCCGGCGGGCTCGCGGCCCGGTGCGGGGGCCGAGGTGGGGGCGGGGTCGATCGCGGACGGGGGGCACGATCGACCCCGGCTGCGGAGCAGGCCGTAAGCGCCGGTGGCAGCACCGCCACGGCGGTCCACGTACGAGCTCGCATGACACCCTCCCCCCCACCGTCGGCCTGACATCAGAGTAGGAAGGGCCGGACCGGCGGGTCGAAGGACAAATACCGCCTCCGGGAGCGTACTTTTCCCTTGGCAGGACCTTCCCCCTGGTGCGCCCTTCCTGGGCGGGGCCCGATGGCGAGGGCCGGCCGCCTGTCATGGTTTCGGCTCCCGACGGAACCGGCAGGGGTGGACGGACGGTCCAAGTCATGGGCGACGTTCACGCCGGTGCCCCGCCGCCCGCCGTCCGTCTGTGAGCGGCCGCGGGTCCCGCGGAGCCGGCTGACGCCGCTGACGGCCCTTCCCGTCCGCGGGCGCGCGCTGAGCGTCGCCCCCCGCCAACATCCCAGCCGCCGGGTGCCGCCCCCGCCGACGTCCCAATGCCGGACGGCCCCCGCGGCGTCACAGACGCCGGGTGTCGGCCCCGCAGCCGTCCTATCCGCGTGTGCCGGCGAGGGCGCCGTCGAGGACGCGGTCGAGGAAGGAGTCGAGGTTCGCGGCGGCCCTGACGACCCGCTCCCCGACGGTGAGCGACTCGAACCGCTCCCCCAGCTCCGTCTGCTTCTTGTCCCGGACGTAGAGCGAGCAGTCCAGGTCGGCGCACATGTAGAGGCCGACCGTGTTGCCCTGGCGGCCGGCCGGGCCGACGCGGGGCGCGGTGAACAGGGCGACGCCCGGGCCGGTGTGCGGTGTCACGCAGACCGAGCAGAGCGTGGTCTTGGTGACGCTCCTGCGCACGCCCTGGGCCAGGCGTAGCGCCACCCCCACGAAGCCGTCGTCCCGCTCGGCGACCAGGTAGGCGCGCTCGGGCGCCCCCGGATCGCGCCAGCCCAGGAAGTCGAGATCGGGCCAGGGGGCGCGGAGCAGGTCGCGGGGGACGCCGAGGCGGCGGGCCTCGCCTTTGGAGCAGTTGACGAAGCTGGCGCGGATGCCGGCCTCGGTGATGGGGGTCATGACGGAACGCCTCCAGTATCCTAGGGTCTCTAGTTTCAACCTAGAGATCCTAGGCATGGAGGTGCAAATCTTTTGTGCGGGACCAGAGGGCGGAAGGTCGGACACGAGCTCACGGGGCGCGAGCTCAGCGGACCGGCTCAGAGGGCGGCGGGCAGCACCGGCAGGCCGTGTACGCCGGGCTCGGCCGTGAACAGACTGCCGGCCAGCGGCTGCTCCGCGCGGTCCACGTCGAGGGCCGAGGTGGTGATGAACAACCGGTCGAGGTTCTCGCCGCCGAACGTGACCGCCGTGACCTTGCGCGCCGGCAGGCTGATGACGGCGTCGAGCCGCCCGTCCGCGTCGTACCGGTGCACCGCCCCGCCCTGCCACAACGCCACCCAAACGCCGCCCTCGGCATCCACCGTCAGGCCGTCGGGGCCGCCCTGGGCCGGGTCCACGACGGCGAACGGCCGCCGCCCGCTCAATCCGGTCTCGGGGTCGTAGTCGAGCACGTCCACGCGCCCGACCCCGGTGTCGGCGTAGTAGGCCCGCCGCCCGTCCGGGCTGAAGCCGAACCCGTTGGAGATCGTCGTCCCGGCCAGCACCACGCTCAGCTCGCCACCGGTGCCCGCCACGTAGAGCGAGCCCCGGCCAGGGCCCGCGTCGTAGGCCATGGTGCCGATGTAGAAGCGGCCGTCGGGGTCGCAGCCGCCCTCGTTCATCCGGATCGACGGGTCGCTGAAGGCTTCGCCGAGGGAGCGCAGCGGGGCGTCCAGGTCGTCGGAGTCGGCCAGCAGCAGCTCGCGCTCGGCGGCGACGACGTAACCGCCGTTCACGCGCGGGCGTACGACGGCGGCCACGGTGCCGACGTGGCGGCGGCGTACGTTCCCGTCGTCGCCGAGCTGCAGCACGTCGCCGGCCATCATGTCCACCCACCGCAGGCCCCAGCGGCCGGACCACACGGGTCCTTCGCCGTGCTCGGCGACGGGGTCGGTGACGGGGTGCGCGGTGATGGTCATGCCGCCCTCCTTGGCGATGGCACAAGTACAGATCATGACCTTATGCGCAGCCGCCACTTCCGCACCTCCCGGCCCGACCACCCGGACCACCCGGACCACCCGGCAAGCCGTAGCCGCGATCCGGCGAGGGCGGTGCGAGTACCGGTGTGAGGCTGGTCAGCGGCGGCGGCCTCGTGATGGTCGCCGGGCCGGACGGGGGCGGTTGGAGGGGGCCGGGGCGCTCGCTTCCTCCGCCCAGTGCCCGGGGCGGGCGAGCGTGGCGGGCAGGCGGGTGGCGGCGTCGCCCCTGGCCGCGTTGAGCTGGGCCTGGGTGAGGAAGACGGCGCCGGTGAGGTCGGCTCCCGACAGGTCGGCACCGCGCAGATCCGCGCCGATCAGGTCGGCCCGCCGCAGGTCAGCGCCCCTCAGATCGGCTCCGATCAGGTACGCCCCGCGCAGGTTGGCACCCCTCAGCCGGGCTCCCCGCAGGCGGGCGCCGATGAGGTCGGCCCCGCGCCGTTCCACGCCCTTGAGCCCGGCGCGCGCCAGCTCGCTCGTACGCAGCAGCAGCTCGTTGACCCCGGCCCGGTGGGCGGCCACGTCGAGCCGTTCCAGGGCGCCGGCCGGCTCCCGGGTGAGCCGCTCGGTCTCGTCGAATGCCTGGCGCAGGGAGGCGTGGACCGGCTCGGCCGCCTCCAGGGTCAGCGCCTCCGCCAGGTACCACTGCAGCTCGTGCAACTGCCGCATGACCGGGAACACCGCGTACATCCGCGCGGCCGTCTCCGGCGCCTCGCGCCAGCTCCGTCCCTCGAACGTGACCTGCGAGACCTTCTGGCCGGCGCCGAAGCAGTCGAACACGGTGCAGCCGGGGAACCCGCGGTCCCTGAGCCGGTCGTGGATGGAGCAGCGGAAGTCGTCGCGCAGGTTGTGGCAGGGCTGCCCGGCCTCCTTGTCCACGGCGAAGTCGGCCGAGGCCGAGAACGGCAGCGCGACGCAGCACAGCCCGAAGCAGTTCTCGCAGTCGGCGGTCAGGCCGAGCTCGCGCGGATGGGTCGCGGACAACGCGCTGGTCTCCTCACGGGTGCTGAGCTGAGGCGGTCCGGTCACGGGGGCTGGACACAAGGCGGTCCACCAGCGTACTCACGAGTGCTGGGCGGGCGTGTTCATCAGCGTACTCACAGATGGACGTACGGCCTCATGGATGGACGTACGGCGTCGTCGTGGTCAGCGGCGCGAACCCCAGCCGCTCCAGGATCGGCCGGCTCTGGTCGGAGGCGTCCACCTGGAGGTAACGGTAGCCGCGCGCGACCGCCTCCCGGGCCCGATAGGCCACGAGCGCCCGGTAGACGCCCTTCCCCCGCCAGCCGGGCACGGTGCCGCCACCCCACAGGCTCGCGAACGCGGTGCCCGGGTGCAGGTCCATGCGGGCCGCGCTGATGGGCGTGTCGCCGGCCATGGCGACGACGGCGATGACGGTCCCTGCGGCGAGCTGGGCCGGCAGAGCCTTCCTGAGGTGCTCGTGGACGGCGCCGAAGGCGAGGTCGTGCACGTCGGCCAGCAGGTCGACGCCGTCCTGACCGGTGACCGGGACCAGCCGCACGCCCTCAGGCACCGCCTCAGGACCTTCGGCGATGCCGGCGGCCTCGGCCACCATGAGCGTCTCGGCCGGTTCCGGGACGAAGCCGGCGGCCAGGAGGCGGCGGTCGAGGTCGGCGCGCCGGTCGTGGGCGTACAGCTTCCACTCGAACGGCCGCCCCAGCACCCCGAAGTACCGCACCTGCTCGGCGATGGCCGCGTCGGCGTCGCCGTCGCCGAGGCCGGACCACAGGACGCCGTTCCAGCCGTGCTCGGGCCCGACCATGCGCACGACGTCGCCGGCCCGCTCGACCACGCTGCCCGAGCCCTCGGGCGCGGCCTCGCGCCGCAGCTCCTTGTCGAACACGGCCAGTACTTCGTCACGATTCATCCGCACACCTCACCAGCCGCCCCTGCCACCGGGCAACCGGTTTACGCCGCTCAGGCCCGCCCGCGCCCCGCGCGTCAGCCGCCGTAACGCCGCTGCCGGGCGGAGAAGCTGCGCAGGGCGCGCAGGAAGTCGATCTCGCGGAACGCCGGCCAGTACGCCTCGCAGAAGTAGAGCTCGGAGTAGGCCGACTGCCAGAGCAGGAAGTTCGACATGCGCTGCTCGCCGCTGGTCCTGATGACCAGGTCGGGGTCCGGCTGCCCGGCCGTGTAGAGGTGGGGGGCGATGTCGTCCACGGTCAGCGCCGCGGCCAGCTCCACCATCGACTGGCCCTGCTCGGCCCGCTCGTACAGCAGCTCGCGCAGCGCCTCGACGACCTCCTGCCGGCCGCCGTACCCGATGGCCAGGGTGAGGTGGAAGCCGGTGGCGCAGTCGCGGGTCGCCTCGACGGCGCTCTTCAGCGCGCGCGCCGTGCTGTCGGGCAGCATGTCGAGCATCCCCGCCACATGAACCTGCCAGCGGGCGTCAGGACGGTCGAAGTGCTCGGCCACGAGCTGCTCGATGACGCGCAGCAGCGTGGCCACCTCCTCGTCGCCGCGGCGCTGCAGGTTCTCCGTCGAGCAGAGGAACACGGTCACGTGGTCGATGCCCAGGCCCTCGCACCACGACAGGACGTGCGTGATGTGCTCGGCGCCGTATTTGTGGCCGATGCTGGGGTTGGCCATGCCCATCCGCTTGGCCCAGCGCCGGTTGCCGTCGATGATGAGGCCGACGTGGCGGGGCAGAGGGCCGGTCATGACCTGCCGCCGCAGGCGCCGGGCGTAGAGGGGGTGAAGGAGGTCGGTCATCCGCATCCCTCAAGGATGGACCCACCGGCGGACCGGAATCCGATCTTTCCCGATTTCCGGCTCAACCCGATGGGCCGATACCACCTTGCGGGAAGGCGGCGATCATGACTGAGCCGGCCGGCCGTGCGCTCGGTGAGTTCCTGCGCTCCAGGCGCGAACGGCTGACACCCGAGCTGGTGGGGCTGCCGCCGCGCCCGCGCCGCCGCACGGCGGGGCTGCGCAGGGAGGAGGTGGCCGAGCTGGCGGACATCGGCATCGACTGGTACGTACGCCTCGAACAAGGCCGCGCCGTGACCCCCTCCCCCGCCACGATCGACGCGCTGGCCGGCGCGCTGTACCTCGACGAGACCGAGCACGCCCATCTGCGCACGCTGGCCCGCCAGACGGCCCGGCCGGCGTTCACCAGGGAGCGGGCTCCGGAGGGCTCGGCCCGCCTGGTGCACAGCCTCGACCGGCCCGCCTACCTGACCGGCCGCCGCTGGGACGTCCTGGCCGTCAACGCCGCCGCGGCCGAGCTGTTCACCGGGATCGACCGGCTGCCGCCCGGCGACCGGAACGTGCTGGTCTACCTGCTGCTCACGCCGATGGCCCGCCACCTGTTGGGCGACGGCTGGGCCGGGCAGGCGCGGCACGCCACCGCTCAGTTCCGCGCCGCCTTCGATCTGTGGGCGCCCGACGCGGCCTTCACCAGTCTGGCCGCCCGGCTGCGGCGGGGCTCGCCCGAGTTCGGCCGCTGGTGGGAACGCCACGACGTCGCGCGGGGCGGGGCGGGCGGCAAGGTGCGGGGCGGGCGCGCGTACGGCTACGCGACCTTCCGGGCCAACGAGGACCCGGTCTCCGCCTGACCGTCTACACGCCGCGCTGACGCCCGGCCGGGCGCCTCCGCTTGGAGCCCCGTCCCGTGCGGCGGGCTTCGCGTCCCGTGCCGTCGTCAGCGGTGTCCGAGGGGCTTCCCGCCGCCGCCCGGGAACGTGAGGACCGACGGCACGGTGCCGCCGTGCGCCCGGCCGAACTCCTCCTCCACGGCGGCCAGCCGGTCACCGGTGGTCAGGACGGAGATCTTCCACATGCCGCCGCCGTCGCTCCCCGAGCCGGCGACGGGCGCGAGGTCGATCGAGACGGCGAGCCCGGTGCGGAGGAGGTGGTGCGCCAGGTCGACGGCCCGGTCCTCACCCTCGACATTCGTGTGTACCTCGATCGTTTCCGCCATGGCGCCGTCCTTCGCGGGGGTGGGACCCCACCCTATCCACGGAGATCGCGGATCGCGCCGGGTTCGTGACAGACGGCAGGCAAACGATTTCACGCCCGTTCAGGGCCGGACCGCGGGCCGGAACGGGGTGCCGGGGCCGCGTGTTCGGCCAGGAGGGCTTCGACGGCGGAGGTCAGCAGGTCGCGGTGGCCGGCCGGGAGGTCGCCCGCCAGCGCCTCCAGCCGCGCCGCCACCCCTTCGTGCGCCAGCTCGCCCATCCGCCGCCCCTCGCCGGTCAGCTCGATGAGGCAGGCGCGGCGGTCGCGGGATGAGCGCGTCCGCATGACGAGCCCGCGTTTCTCGGCCCGGTCCACGAGCCCGGTCAGGCTCGACTTCTCCAGGTGCAGGGCACGGCTCAGCTCGCCCATGCCCACCGGCCCGTCCACGAGCAGGCAGAGGAGCTGCGTCTGCTGCGGGGTCAGGTCGTGTTCGCGGCTGACCTCGCCGAACACCTGCTGCACCAGGTGCGCGAGCCGGACGAGCGCGGAGGTGAAGGACGGCGTCGGCTCTTTCGTCGTGACCACGAGCCGAGTCTAGTTGACAAAGGTTCGTGAAACGAACTAATTTCCTTCGCATCACCGATTGTTCGTGATACCAACTATGGTCACAGGAGCCTCTCCATGCCCGACTACGGCCACGACATGCTCTTCGGCGTCAGCGTGGTGCCGTCAGCGCAGGAGGCGGACGGCGTCGTAGCCCTCGCCCGGCTCGCCGAGCGCGCCGGGCTCGACCTCGTCCGGGCCGCTCACCCGCCGGCATCCGCCGCCTGCTCAACCTTGGACCGCGAGCGGGAGCCCGGGCAGTTCGCCGAGCTCGCCCTGGAGCACGGCGTCAGCGGCTTCAGCCTCATGGCCCGCGACGTGCGCGCCATCGAGCGTTTCGCCGCCGAGACGGCTCCCGCCGTCCGCGAACTGCTCGCCGCCGGACGCTCGCCCGCCGCCGCCGAATCGCCTGCCACACTTGAAGGCGGCCCCGCGTCACTCGAACGCGACCCCGCATCGATGGAACGCGACCCCGCATCATCCGAGCGCGGCCCCGCGTTCGAACCTCAGGCCGCCCCCGAACGCTCCCCCTCCTCAGCTGGAAGGTCACAGATGCCCGCAGAACCGGGAAAGACGCCGACGTCCGCGAGGGCGGGAGGGGCGCCGCTGGCCGCCGTGCCGACGCCGGACGACGGGGTGCGGCTCAGCTCCGTCCGGATCTGGGACGAATCCACCCGCCCCGCCGGCCCGTCCCCCGACCCGAATCGCCGCTACACCCCCAGGGAGCAGGCCGCCGGACGGCACCTGATCGACGTGCACGACCACCTGCGCGCCGAACTCGCTCGGCTGCGCGACCTGGCCGACCAGGTCGCCGCGGGAACGCTGGACGCCGGCGCCGCCCGCGACCACATCAGCACCATGACCATGCGGCAGAACAACTGGACGCTCGGCGCCTACTGCGAGTCCTACTGCCGCCTGGTCACGATGCACCATTCGGCCGAGGACGCCATGGTCTTCCCGCACCTGCGCCGCGTGGAGCCCGGCCTCGCCCCGGTGCTCGACCGCCTCCGGGAGGAGCACCAGGCCATCCACAAGGTCCTCGAACGCGTCGATCGCGCCCTGGTCGCCTTCGTCACCGGCCCGGCGGGCCTGGACGAGCTGCGTGCCGCGGTGGACCTGCTCACCGACACCCTTCTGTCGCATTTGTCGTACGAGGAGCGCGAACTGGTCGAGCCGCTGGCCAGACACGGCCTCTGACGCGCGCCGATCCTCCGGTCGAGGCGCGGCGGCGTTCCTCTGCCGGCCCTCCGGTCGCCGCGTCGCGGCGTGCCCGCGCCGGCCGTCCGGGGAAGGCGCGCCGGTGCTTCGTCACCACGAACGCCAGCGCCGCCGCCACCACCGCCACCGCCGTCCACGGCAGCGCCCCGGCCCCGGCGCTCTCCAGCACCATCCCGCCGGCCAGCGAGCCGGGGGCGATGCCCGCGTTGTAGACGGTCGTCTGCAACGAGGTGGCCACGTCGGCGTTGGCGGCGCCGGCCGCGTTCACCAGTGCCGTCTGCAGCAACGTCGGCACGCCCCCGAACGCCGCCCCCCACAGCCCGGCTGCGGCCAGGACCACGCCACCGGCCCCGCCCGGCACCCAGCCCGCCACCGAGCCGGAAGCCCAACCGGACACCCAGCCGGACGCTCCAGCGGAAGCCCAGCCCAACGCTCCGGCGGACATTCCGTCGGACGCTCCGGCGGCCGTCCCGAGCAGGGTCATCGCCGTCGCCACGGCGGCCAGCGCGGCGATGAGGGTGAGGCGCGCGTACCGGTCGATGACGGCGCCGACCAGCCAGATCCCGGCCACCGTCCCGGCCCCGAAGACCAGCAGCACCACGCCGGCGGGCCCGCCTCCGGACGCCTGTGCCAGCGGCGCCAGGTAGGTGTAGACCGCCTGGTGGCCGAGCAGCGTCAGCAGGGTCACGCCGAGCACCGTGCGCACGCCGGGGATGACGACCACCCGCCGCAGCGGCACCCGTTCGGCGGCGGGCTCGCCGGGGAAGTCCGGCACCCGCCACAGCACCCACGCGATCAGTACGACCGCCGCCACGGCCAGGCCGCCGAAGGCCGCGCGCCAGCCGGCCACCGCCGCCAGCGCCGCACCGGCCGGGATCCCGGCGCACAGCGCGACCGTGATGCCCGCCGAGACGATCGCGATCGCCCGCCCCCGCCGCTCCTCAGGAACCATCCTGGCCGCGTAGCCGACCAGCATGGCCCACAGGACGCCGCCCATGGCCCCGGCCAGGATCCGGGCCGCGAAGGTGAGCGGGTAGGAGGAGGAGAGCGCGGTCACCCCGTTCAGCAGGGCGAACCCGGCGAGCGTCCCCACCAGCACGGGGCGCCGGTTGTATCCGCGCAGGAGCGCCGTCACGGGGACGGCCGACACGAACGACGCCACCGCGTACGCCGTCACCAGGAACCCGGCGCGGCCCTCCGTCACCCCGAGCGCGCCCGCGATCCCCGGCAGCAGCCCGGCGGGCAGCAGCTCGGTCATCACGGCCGCGAACGCCGCCGCGAACAACGCCAGCAGCGCCGGCCAGGGCAGTCTCCGCGAACTGGCAGCGATCTCGTCAGACATGCGACCATGCTGAAACCTTCACATCAATGTGAAGGCAAATACGGAGGAAGGCCGCATGAGGATCGGGGTGTTGTCGCAGCGCACGGGCGTTCCGCCGCGCATGCTGCGTTACTACGAGGAGCAGGACCTGCTGCACCCCGAGCGCGCCGGCAACGGCTACCGCGACTACCCGGAGTCGGCGGTCCGGCTCGTCCAGCAGATCCGCGGCCTGCTCGACTCCGGACTCACCACGGAGATCATCCGCCGCATCCTGCCGTTCCTGGACGATCCCAGCCAGATCCACCTGCATCCGCAGTGCCTCACCCCGGACCTGGCCGCCCTCCTGGAGTCGGAGGCGAACCGCCTCCAGGAGCGCATCGACTGCCTGTCCCGCAACCGCGACGCCATCCACGCCTACCTCGCCGCCGTACGCGCCCTGCGGACGGAGCCGACATGGCGAGCCTGAACGATCCCTGCGGACCCAGCCCGCATGAGCTCCTCCGACGAGACCCTGCAGACCGGGCCGGCATGACCACCCTCGACGAGATCCTCCTGAACGTGCGGCATGGCTGTTTCCCGCCGGCCGACGGCGGGCTGACGGTCGTGCCGCAGCCCTCGCCCCGCGACCTGGGCGTGCTGTCCTTCACGGCGCACGCGGTGGTCTTCGCCGACGCCGACCCCGCCTGGATCCGCGGCCTGCTGCCGCCCGGCGACCTGTCGGCGCCCCTCGGGCCGGCGTTCCTCCAGGCTCTGGCCGGCCGGACGGGGCGCAGGATCGGCAGCGTGGACCTGCTCGGCCTGGCCGAGCCCCTGCCGGGCCCGCCGCCGATCGAGCTGGAGGAGGTGACGGGCAGCGACCATCCGCGGGTGACGCGGGCCCGCCGCTACCGCGACTCCGTACGCGTGTGGACGGCGCCGGAAGGCGGCCTGCTGACGGTGGGGCGCGGGGTGGCCGGCCGCTGGGAGTCGGCGGTCGAGGTCGAGCCGGAGCACCGCGGCCGGGGCCTGGGCCGGCGGCTGGCGACGGCGGCCAGGCACGTCACCTCCGAGCCGGTCTGGGCCCAGGTCGCGCCGGGGAACGCGGCGAGCGTGCGAGCGTTCCTCGCGGCCGGGTACACCCCGGTGGGCGCCGAGGTGCTGCTCGTCTGACTGTGGGCTCCTGACCGTACGCCGCTACACCCCAGCCGCCGAGGGCGGTGGGGAGTTTGCTGGGACAGGGCCGCCTGTTGGGTGAAACGGGGTGTGGCGGTGCCTTCGTCGCTCAAGATCGCTCCGTAGAGTGAGGCCGATGTCACTTCGTGATTACAGGGGGAGATCATGAGAAAGAGCCTCATCGCCGCCGGGAGTGCGCTGCTCACCGCGGCCGCGCTGTTCGGGACCACCGGCACCGCGGCCGCCGACATCTGGACCGACTGGAACCACAGCTACCCGAAGGACTGCGGTGTCGGCCTGAACGAGGACACCACGTACCACCACGTCACCCACCACGGCGTCTTCGCCGGCACCCGCGACGCCGACGGCTGCAAGGACGGCGGGCACCGCGGTCACCACGGCGACCACTGGTACGGCCAGTACGGTGACCACGACGAGGTCCGCAAGTGGCTGCACCGCAACTGGCCCACCAGCGGCAACGGCAACTGGGTCGGCCACGGGCTCGGCCGCGGCGCGGGCGCGGGCGTCGGCGGCTGACCTCCCGTCACGTGACCGTCCCGGCACCCGCGGCACGGGTGCCGGGACGTTGCGTGTCCCGGTCCCGACCATCCTGGACGTCAGCCCCGGGCCGCTGCGCCACCCGTCCCGCGCCGTGCGGATTTCCGCGGTGGGTGATCACTCGATAGCCTGACCGGGTGCGACTAGGTGTGAACGTCCCCAACTTCGGCCCGGGCACCGACCCCGGCGTGATCCGCCATTGGGCGCAGACGGTGGAAGGGCTCGGGTTCGATCTGCTCATGGTCTCCGACCATGTGGCGATCACCCCCGACGTCGCCGCGAAGTATCCCGCCCCCTTCTACGAGCCGTTCACCACGCTCTCCTGGCTGGCCGGCGTCACCACGCGCGTCGCGCTCGGCACCACGGTGCTGATCGTCCCCTATCGCCATCCGCTGCTGGTGGCCCGCATGGCGGCCAACCTCAACGACCTGAGCGGCGGCCGGCTGGTGCTGGGCGTCGGGATCGGGTGGGCGCGGCAGGAGTTCGAGGCCCTGGGAGTGGCCCACGACCAGCGCGGCCGGATCACCGACGAGCATCTGGCGGCCATCACGGCCGCCTGGGCCGACGAACGCGACTACCGCGGCCGCGTGCCGATCTGGGTCGGCGGCGAGAGCCGGGCGGCGCTGCTCCGCACGGTGCGCTTCGGCCAGGCCTGGCACCCGCTCTGGAACACCCTGCCCTACCTGCGCGAGACCTATCCGCGCGTGGTGGCCCTGGCCGCCGAGGAGGGCGTGGCCGCCCCCGCGCTGGCCCCCCGGATCCAGTTGCGCGTGACGCCGGAGCCCGTGACCGGCACCGACCGGCCGGCCGGCGTCGGCACGATCGAGCAGATCATGGACGACCTCGAGGAGCTGCGCGTCCTCGGCGCGGAGACCGTGGTGCTCGACCCGTTCCACGGCGACCCCGAGCAGACCCTGCACCCGGAGACGTCGTGGGAGATGCTCGCCGCGGTGATCGCGCGGAGATCCGCGAAAGAGCGCCCCTGATATCCTTATGCCGTAAAGAATTGTCCAGGACGGGGAGTTCCGCTTGGTCGTCTACGCAGGTCAGGGTGACGCGCGACGGTCCATGGCACTCCTGTGGCGCAGCGGCGAGCCGGGCGAGGTGCGGCCCGGCCCCAAGCCGGGGCTGAGCGTCGACGCGATCGTGGAGGCCGCGATCGAAGTCGCCGACGCCGAGGGCATGGCGGCGCTGTCCATGCGGAAGGTGGGCCTGCGGCTGGGCCGCACGGGGATGGCGCTCTACACGTACGTGCCGAGCAAGGGCGAACTGGTCGACCTCATGTACGACCGCGCCCTGGCCGAGCTGCCCTCCTCCTACGACCTGAGCCGGGGCTGGCGGGCGGCCGTCGCCTCGTGGGCCGAGGACACGCTGGCCTTCTACCTGCGTCATCCCTGGGTGCTGCAGGTGTCGCAGGCGCGGCCGGTGCTGGGTCCCAACGAGTTCGCCATGCTGGAGAGCGTGGTGGCGGTGCTGCGCGCCACCGGGCTGCACCCGCGCCGGCTGCGCGGGGTGGTGGCGCTGCTGTTCGACTTCGTGCGGGGGGCGGCCAAGTCGATCAGCGAGTCGCGGCAGGCGCCGTCGGAGACCGGGGTCTCCGACGAGGAGTGGTGGCTGGCGCGCTCGTCCCTGCTGGAGGAGGTCGCGCCGGGGTTCTCCACCCGGTTCCCGATGGTGGCGTGGATCGAGTCGGAGGACGACGGGCCCGGCGACGACGAGCCGTACATGGAGCATCGAATCAGCGAGACGTTCGCGGTGGGGCTGGGCGTGCTGCTGGACGGCGTGGAGGCGGCCGTCAAGACGCGCTGAGCTCCGGCGAACCGGGCGGGGCGGCGTCGAGTCAGCCGAGGGCCGTGTGCCGGGTGGTCAGTTCCTCGTCGTCGCGAACGAACCAGAGCTGGCGGCCGCGGTTGCACTCGTAGATCCAGTCGCGCACGGACGAGCTGGTCGCGGCGTGCCCGGAGACGTCGCCTACGATGGCCAGGCCGATGCCGTACTGGGCGAACTTCTGCGTGATCTCGCCCGCCACGCCGTTGCTCAGCGTGAAGAAGCCACCGGGCAGCCGGTCGGCGGGCACGGAGACCCAGGTGGCCCGGGTGGACCATGCCTCGCCGATGAGGTCGAGCACGTCGCGGACCTCGCTCAAGGGCTGGGCGTCGGGGTCGTAGCGCAGAATGTCGGTCATTTCGGAAATCTCCAGAAAGCATCTAGTGAGGTGGGTCAGGGGCGTACCAAAACGTCGATGAGACGGAGGACCTGGGCGCTCTCCTCCAGGGCGCCCAGCACGACGACCTTGAGGTGCTCGCGCTCCTCGTCGTAGACGAACTGCACCCGCACCCCGCTCGGCCCTCCGCCCAGCGCGCCCAGGACCGCCGTGCTGAGCCGATCCATGGCGACCCTGGGCAGGCCGTCGACCTGCACGATGCTGGACACCTCCGCGCGGGGGGACGCGGCCGGACCAGCAGGCGGCGTCACGGGGACGCCGGTGAACGCCTCGACGTCCTCCTTGGCGATCCGATATCGCTTGCCGATCCTGACGGCGGGCAGCCGGCCCTCCCGCACATAGTTGCGCACGGTCTTGACGTGCAGCCCGAGCAGATCGGCTACCTGTTCGACGGTGTATCGCTCCATATCGCTCCCTATTATGCTGCATGAAAGGGAGTAATACGGAGTCAGGCGTGCGCGCCCACCGTGACGGGGCCGACGGTCAGGCGTGGCCGGGCCTCCAGCACCTCGCCCAGCCGCTCCACCTGCTCCTCCAGCTCGCGCGCCTGCCCGGCGGTGAGGTCGCGCAGCGACTCGACCGTGACGTCGATCCGGTTCCCCGAGCGCCGCTGGTGCCAGACACCGGCCACGTTCCCGTCCACCAGCAGAACGGGGAAGTTGCCCGCCTGCCCGCCGGCCAGCGCCCGGGTGGCCGCGTCGCCGGCGTACAGGAGCTCGCGGGGCCGGCCCGCCACCACGTACGCGTCGAAGTACGGCAGCAGCCGCACCCCGCGCGGCGGCTCCTCCGGCACCCCGGTGTCGCCCGCGAGAACCCACGCCCGCCGCCCCTCGAACAGCACCTCCTCCAGCTCCACCGCGCCGAACCCCTTGGCCGCCCACCGCACCGGCCCGCCGGCCCACCGGGCGAAGTCCTCGGGCGTGGCAGGCCCGTACGCCGTCAGGTAGCTCGTGACGAGCCGGGCGAGCCCGTCCGTCACGGGCGGCGCGTCCGGCGGGGCGGTGTAGGTGACCTTGCGGCCCCGTACCGGCCCGAACACGAACGCGCCCCGGTGCGCCGCGAGCGCCATCGCCTGCCGCCAGCGCGGCCAGTAGCCCTGGAACGCGGGCATGACCAGGTCTCCCGCCCACGGACCGGTGGCGGCGGCGACCGCCTCGCTCAGCTCGTCGATCGTCAGCGCGGCCCCGGCGACGGCCTTGCCGATGGCCTCCACCACCTGCTCGGTCTGCTCGCCGGTCATCCTGACGTCGCCTGTGGCGACGGGCGTCGCGGCCGGGGCCGACGACAGGGCGTCGACCCACATCGGCAGGTCGCGGGCGGGAAGCAGGTGTACGGTGCCGCGCGGCCCGTACGTCTTGACCAGGGTGCGCTCGCTCCACAGCGCCTCACGGACGGCGGCCCGGGTGACGCCGGGCAGCCGCATCCCGACGGACGCCTCGGCGGCCGACATCACCTGCGCGTGCGCCCCGCACATCGCCGCCACCACCGCGACCGTCCCCGCCGCACCCGACCCCGCCGCACCCGACCCCGCCGCGTCAGACCTCGCCGCGTCAGACCTCGCCGGGCCCGGTGGGCGACCGTTCAGGCCGGCTCGCTCCAGGCGCCTCGCGCTGACCTGCGGCCACGACAGTTCGATCACCACGTCCTCCTCGTCCGATGAACCCACGCTAGAGGGGAACGCGGAAAGCTTCGTTCCGCATATGCGTCGTTATACCGATGAAAGTGGACTTAAAGCGATCTTTCATCTGATCGCACTAATGTCACCCGTCATGATCCGCCTCAGCCCCGTCCTCGGGCCGCTCACCGCTCGCCAGCGCTGGCGCAGAGCCCGGCTCCAGGCCTACTCCTGGGCCCTGACCGGCGCGTACCGGCTGGGCGCCCTGCACCCCGCCGTCTGGCGGCTCGTCGCCCGCGGCTACCACCCCGCGCTCGACCGGGTCGCCGCCAGGCACGCGCGGGTGGCCTGCCAGTTCGCGGCCGTGGACGTGCCCGCCTACCGCCACTTCCTGCGCGCGAACGGCGCCGAGCACGCCCGCGGGCTGGCCGACTTCCCCGAGACCACCAAGCAGAACTACGCGGGTGCCTACGACGAGGCGAGCCGCTGCCAGGAGGGCAGGCTGCACCGGCCGGGCGTGATCGTGGACGAGTCGTCGGGGTCGAGCGGCAAACCGTACAACTGGGTACGAGGGCCGCGCGAGCTCAAGGGCATCTACCGCAACGCCGCCGGCTACATCGAGCTGGTCTTCCCGGGCGAGCGGCTGTTCGTGATCAACGCGTACTCGATGGGCGCGTGGGCCACCGGCACCACCACGGGCGCCGCCATGGCCCGCATCGCCATGGTCAAGAACACCGGCCCCGACCTGGAGAAGATCGCCGACACGCTGGAGCACTTCGGGCCGGGCTACGACTACGTGGTGGCGGCGTACCCGCCGTTCCTCAAGCATCTGCGCGACCGCCTCGACGAGGCGGGCTTCCCCTGGGCCGAGTACCGCGTGCGCGGCATGGTCGGCGGCGAGGGCATGACGGAGGCGCTGCGCGACTATCTGGAGGAGCGCTTCGAGGAGGTCCGCTCCGGCTACGGCGCCAGCGACCTGACGATCGGGATGGGCGCGGAGAGCGGGTTCAGCGTGCGGCTGCGCAAGCGCCTGGCCACCGACCAGGACCTGCGTGACCGGCTGCTCGGGCCGGGCGAGCAGCGGCTGCCGATGATCTTCCACTACAACCCGCTGGAGACGTTCCTCGAGGTGAACGCCGGCGGCGAGCTGCTGTGCACGATCAACACCAAGAGCTGCCTGCAGCCCAAGCTGCGCTACAACGTCGGCGACGAGGCCCGGCTGCACACACTGGCCGAGGTCAGGCGGGCGCTCGGCGACGACGAGTACGCCCGCATGTGGACCGACGAGCGGATGAGCCTGCCGCTGCTGTTCCTGTTCGGGCGCAAGGACTCGACGATCTCCTACATGGGGGCCAACCTCTATCCGCAGGACGTCGAGTACGGCCTCTACCAGGGCAACCCGCACGCCGCCGCGATCAACCGGTTCTGCCTGTCGCTGGAGGAGCTGCCCGGCCTGGAGTACCGCCCGGTGATCAACCTGGAGGTGCGCGGCGAGGTGGACCGGGACGATCTAGTGGCGATCTGCCGCAAGGGTGTCGTGGCCCATCTGAGCGCCGTCTCGCGCGACTTCGCCGAGTCCCTGAAGGAGGACCCGTCCGCCGCCGACCTGCGGATCAGGGTCTTCGGGCTGGGCGAGGGGCCGTTCGCGGGGCTGACGAAAATGAAGAACGTCTACCTGATGAAGGACGCATGAGGACCACAGACTTCAGCCAGGCGCCGCCGCAGGGGCGCGCGACGGCGATGTTCGTCGGGGCGACCCGCTACCGGGGGCCGCTGTCGATCGTCAAGCTCACGCTGACCTGGTTCCGGATGGTCCGTGACATGAAGCGCATGCGCGGCTACCGGTGGCACACGATCTACTGGGAGTTCCCGTACACGCTGGGCACGATCGCGTTCTTCGAGGACCGCGACGCGCTGCTGCGCTTCGCCCGCAGCCGGCACCACCGCGAGCTCATGCGGTGGGTGACCGACGGCACCAGGAACGCCACCGCCGGCTACATCCGGCTCTACAACGCCGAGCCCGAGGGCTACAGCAACGGCGCGTGGCGGGCCGAGGGCGGCCCGATGGCGCACATCGAGACGTTCACGCCGCTGTCCACCGAGGACGGCGCGGGCCCGCCGGTGGTCCGCCCGTGAGCCCTGGATCTGGATCGCTGAGCCGGGTCGAGTCGCGCCGTGACCTGCGCGACTTCCTCGCGCTGACCGGCCGCCTGTACGCGGGCGACGAACGTTTCGTGCCACCGCTGCACGCGACCGTGCGCGCGTGGTGGCGCCGCGGCGTGCCCCTGTACGTGCTGCGGCGCGGCGGCCGGGTCGTCGCCAGGACCACGCTGCACACCGACGCCGCCCTCGACGCCAGACTGGGGCGGGCCACGCAGTTGTTCGGGCTGACGGAGTTCGCCGAGGAGGCGGCGGCGGAGCTGTTCGAGGGGATCGCGGCGGCGGGCGGCGGGCGGCCGCTGTTCGGGCCGGTCTCGCTGCTGCCCAATCAGGCGGGCGGCGTCATCACCTCCGGCTTCGCCGAGCGCGGCTTCATCGACAGCGCCTGGAATCATCCGTACTATCCGGGCGCCTACGAGGCGTACGGCTTCACCCGCCGCTTCGAGTCCGACACCTGGATCTGCCCCGTGCCCGGCAAGCCGGTCTTCGCCTTCGACGACGCGCGCGTGGAGGCCGAGAAGCTGCGGGTGCACCGGGGCGACCGGCGGCGGATCGAGGAACAGCTGCCGATCCTGCGGGAGATGCTGAACGCCAGCTTCGCCTCGCTCGGCTACTACACGCCGATCTCGGAGCGGCAGCTGGCCGAGCAGACGGACGGGCTGGCGTACCTGCTGGACGAGGCCCTGCTGCTCTACCTGACGAAGGCGGGCCGGCCGATCGCGTTCGTGCTGTGCCTGCCCGACATATCCACTTTTGTCGCCCGGATCCGCGGGAACCTGCACCCGCTCAACCAGCTCCGCCTGCTCGCCACCCGCTCGCACCACCGCCGCGAGGCCGTGCTGATCGTCAAGGGCACGGTCCCGGACGAGCAGGGACGCGGCTACATGCGGCTGCTCTCGCGCGAACTGCACGACGGGCTGCGGCGGGGCGGCTACCACACGCTGCGCAGCACGTACGTGGAGCGGACCAACCCGGGCTCGGCCGCCCAGTACACCGCGATGGGCGGCCGGCCGCTGCACGGCTACACCTTCTACGCCAAGGACCTCGCGTGAGAGAGCTGCGGGCGCTGGAGCCCGACTTCTGGCGCGCGCCCAGCGCGCACAACACCCAGCCGTGGACGCTCACGTACGAGGGCGACGAGGTGGCCGTCGGCTGGGACCCCGCCCGCGCCCTGCCCGTCAGCGACCCGACGGGGCGTGACCTGCGGCTCAGCCTGGGGGCGTTCGTCGAGTGCTGCCTGATCGTATGCGCGGACGCCGGCCTCGACGTCGCCTTCCGCCCCGACCCGGGGCCGCTGCGGGTGGGCTTCCTGCACGGGGCCGCGCGGCGGTACGAGACGCCGTTCACCACGGCCGACGTACGGGCGCGCGGGGCGAACCGGGGCGAGTACCACGGCGGGCGGCTGCCCGAGGAGGTGGCCGGCGCCATGGAGGGCATGCGCCGGCTCGCTTGCCGCGACCTGGCGGACCTGCTGCACGCGGCGGACCTGCACCAGTTCGGTGACCGGAGGGTGACGCGGGAGCTGCGGGCCTGGCTGCGGCTGACCCGGCGGCACCGGCGCTACTTCCTCGACGGCCTCAGCGACCGCGCCCTCGCGCTCACCAGGGCGGAGGCGCTCGGGCTGCGCGCCTCGCTCGCCCTGTACCCGGCGCTGCGGCGGCTGGGCCTGCCCAGGGTGCTGGCGGGGGCGTCGCGGGGGCTGCTCGACTACGACGGGGACGTGCTGGTGCTGGTGGGCGACGTCAGCGAGGAGGTCGGGCTGGGGCGGGCGCTGATGCGGAACTGGCTGACGTTGTCGGGGCTCGGGTACACGACGCATCCGCTCAGCCAGATCATCGACTGTGAGCCGACCCGGAGGGTGCTGGCGGGGCGGCTGGGGGTGTCCGATTCGCGGACGCTCCTGCACATAGCCCGCGTCGGCCGCCCGAAGACCCCGTCCACGCCGTCGGCCCGCCTGCGCTCGTGACCACCGCTCAGGCCGGGACGGTGGCGGGGATGGGCTGGGCGCGGGCGGCCCAGCGTCCGTCGTCGCTGCGGACCAGGCGTACCCCCGGCCCGATGACCGATGCCGAGCATGGCGATGAGCCGGTCGGCGTGCTCCTCCTGCGCCGGTGCCGGCGCCCAGCAGGCCGAGCAGCGTGCTCTTGCCCGCCCCGTTGGCGGCGAGCAGCGCCCGGTGCTCGCCGGACGCGAGTCGACCGTCATCGGGCCGCCGCCGACTGATCCGACTCCCGCCGATGGGTCTCCGGGCCGGCTCGCCTCCGGCCGATCCGGCTCCGTCTGGTTTCCTGATCGCCTAGAAGATCGCCAGGCCGTCATGGCCCGCGTCGCCCGGCTGAGCGACGGGCTGCCCGAGTGGACCGACCCAAATGACGCTGGAGACGACAGCGAGCAACACGACCGGCCGTCGCTTCCACGCCGCCGCGGGCTACCGGGAAGACTCCATCCGATTCACCCGCGCCCTCGACCAGCCGGCCTGAGCGTCAAGCCGCCCGCCTCCGGCATCGCGTTCAGCGACGCAATACCACCTGCATGTCGGTAGGCGGGTGGTCGCGCAGATCAACCGCGAAATGCTCCAGGATGTTGAGTATCGAGCTGTCGGGCAGCCCCTGCAGCTCTCGCTCCTTGCGCACGAACGGTTCGAGTGCGGCCCAGGCTTCGACATAACGCCTGCGCAGCAGGGACCCGATGAACTGCCGGTCGATGACGTCCAGGTGCGCGAGGATGCTGTAAAGCTGGAAGAAGTATCCGATGTCGTAGATCTTGCGCTGGACCTCCTCGTCCAGCCCGGAGATGCCCAGATCACTGGAGAGTTTCGGGAGCTCGTTCCTGATGAAAGCGTAGTTGCGGTGAAACTCCAGCGAGCGGAACTCCTTGAGCAGTTCGACGAGCGGGCCGACGTGGTTGCCGTGCCGTTGCGCCTTGAACTGGTTACGCGCCAGCAGCGCCGAGGTGACCAGAGCCAGGATCGACACGATCACCGCTCCGATGTTGATGAGCACGGACACGTCCACGATGGCATCCCCTCATCCGCCGATAAGTCCGAGCCGGGTCAGGAACTGGTGCAGTGCCTCGTTGACCGCGTCAGGACACTGCACGTGCGGCCAGTGCCCGCCGCAGCGCGAGCGCAGATCCGCTGTCGAGATCAACGGGTTGAGCGTCCGGAGCAGCCGCAGGTCGGTGTCGCGCCGGGACCTGACGTACAGGGCGGGCACCGTGACGCGGCGCCACAGGTGCTCCGGCTCGAAGGCCAGAACGCTGTGCCAGAACGGCTTGGCGACGTGGTCGGGCGTGCGCTCCAACGTCCGGAACACCGCGGCCCGGCCGTGCTCACCCGTGCCCCACGCCTGGGCCATCGCGCCCATGAAGTGGCGCCGCCAGTCACTGTTGTCCGATTCGGTGGAACGTGCCCGGTTTGCCCGGAGCTCCGGCTCCGTGAGCGCGATGGTGGAGTCCACGACGACGACACCACGCACGAGATCGGGTCGTGTCGCGGCGACCAGGAGGGCGGCGATGCCTCCCGCGCTGTGCCCGACCAGGACGATCTCGCCCAAGCCCCGCCTGGCCAGGTCGTCCTCCACCGCCGCGGCCACCGTCGCCACCCCGTACTCGCCACCGGGCAGCGGTGGTGACTCGCCATGGCCGGGCAGATCCAGACTGAGCAACAGCAGCCGCCGATCGAGGCCCGCGAGCTGGGCGGCGAACTGGTCGCGGGCGCAGCCCACGCCGTGCAGGAACACCACGGCAGGGGCGTGCTCTCCCGTGGTCGCCGCCCGCTCGGTCGCCGCCAGGGGCGGTTGGTCGTCCGGCATCGCCAGTACAACGCTCGCGGATCCGCCGCGGTTCCGGCGGTACGACGTGCGCTCCACGGAAGTTTCGGGTGCGGGCTTGAGCGGTCAGGCGCCGCAGGCTGTGCGGACGTCGGTGATGAGGTGGGTGGCGGCGTCGATGGTGTGGGCGATCTGCTCCGGGGTCTCCCCCACCGTCGCCAGGAGTGCGCGGGCCCGCTCGCCGAAGCCCTCCGGGGCCGACGGGAGCCGGTCGGCCGAGGCGATCATGCCCTTCTCGTTGATCAGCCAGGTCTCGTCGGCCGCGTGCAGCGCGTGGCAGGCCACGCCGATCGCCCGGAACAGGGCCGCCGCCGCGTACGCCGGATCGCGGCCGGCGGCGCCGTACCGGGCGGCCGACAGGGCGAAGTCGCACTCCCACAGCCCTCCGATCAGGGCCTCGCGTAGTGCGGGAGGGTAATGGGCCGTCTCCTCGCGCAGGGCGGCGAGTTCGCGGCCGGGGTCGGCGAGCACCTGGCAGAGGGACACCTCGCCGGCGTAGGCGTGGGAGTAGAAGCCGAGCGGGTGCCCGACCTGGAAGCCGATCTCGTAGCGGCCGGCCTGGCAGTCGGCCCAGACGCGTCGTACGCGGTCGAGGTCGCGGTAGATCCAGTCCACCCGCCATCCGTCCACGGTGAGCCAGCCGCCCCCGTCCACCCAGGGGCCCCAGCCGCCGGGATCGGTGACCTCGGTGTCCTGGCCGGTCAGCTTCGCGGCGAGCGCGCCCAGCTCGCCGACGCCGAGCTTGCCGCGGTAGTAGAGGCCGAGGTCGATGTCGGAGTCGGGCCGGTGGGTGCCGCGGGCCCGGCTGCCGCCCAGGACGACGGCCACCACTCCGGGGACGGCGGCCAGGCGATCGGCGATGCCGGCCAGATCGGGGACTGGATCGGGCGTACGCACGGTGTCGAGGGTAGACCTTCGCACCCGCCCGTGGTCCCCACGACACCCGGCCCCCACGACACCCGGCCCACACGACGCGCGGCCCACACAGCGCCCACCCACCCAGCGCCCACCCACACGGCAGGCCGGCCCCGTGGCGGCCGGCTGCCCGCCGGCTTCTTGACAATGATTTTTTTCGGTGGCATCGTTCATCCATGCATGAAGTGGCGGTGATCGAGGATCCGGCGGCGGCCGAGGCGTCGCTCGACCCCATGCGCTCGAAGCTGCTGTCCGAGCTGGTCGAGCCGGGCTCGGCGACCTCGCTGGCCGCCAAGGTGGGCCTGGCCAGGCAGAAGGTCAACTACCACCTGCGCACGCTGGAGCGGCACGGGCTGGTGGAGCTGGTCGAGGAGCGCAAGAAGGGCAACGTCACCGAACGGGTGATGCAGGCGACGGCCGCGTCCTTCGTGATCTCGCCCGTCGCGCTGGCCTCCGTGCAGCCCGATCCGGCCAGGTTCTCCGACCGGCTGTCGGCGCGGTGGCTGCTGGCGCTGGCCGCGCAGCTCGTACGGGATGTCGGCACGCTGATCACGGGGGCCGCCAAGACGCGTAAGCGGGTGGCCACGTTCGCGATCGACGGTGAGGTGCGCTTCGCGTCGGCGGCCGACCGGGCGGCGTTCGCGGAGGAGCTGGCGCAGTGCGTCACCTCCCTTGTCAGCAAATATCACGACGAGAGTGCCGAGGGCGGGCGTGATCATCGCCTGATCGTGGCCGTCCATCCCTCGGTGAAGGAGCACTGACGTGGGGCACGGGTTCGAACTCCCCCAGGAGGCCGAGGTCGGGGCGAGCCCGGAGGAGGTCTGGGAGGCCATCTCGACCGGCCCCGGCATCGACTCCTGGTTCATGGGGCGCACCGAGGTGGCGGATGGCGTCGTGCGCACCGCGTTCGGGCCGTTCGAGCTGCCTCCGTCCACGGTGACCGACGCCGAGCCGCCGAGCCGCCTGGCGCACGGCAGCGACAAGGGCGAGGACGGCCGTTTCGTCGCCTACGAGTTCATGATCGAGGGCCGGGAGCACGGCAGCACGGTCGTCCGCATGGTGACCAGCGGATTCCTGCCGGGCGACGACTGGCAGGACGAGTTCGAGGCCATGTCCAGGGGCCTGGAGATGTACTTCGCGACGCTGGTCGAATACCTGAACCACTTCGCTGGGCGGGTGGCGACCCCGATCACCGAGTTCAGCCCGCCCGTCAAGGACTGGCCGCATGCGTGGGAGCGGCTGAACGCGGCTCTGGGCGGCCCGCCGTCGCCCGGCGACCGGATCCGCTTCGGGCCCGGCGACGGGGTCGAGGGGGTCGTCTTCTCCCGCAACTCCCAGACGGTCGGGGTGCGGGCCGGCGACGCGATCTACCGCTTCCTCCAGGGGTTCGGCGGCAACATGATCGCCTCCCACCTGCTGTTCGACGGTCTGGAGGAGGATCAGGGCGTGCGGTGGCGGGAGTGGCTGCGGGAGCTGTACGACCCGGCGTGATCGACCCAGGCGAGCCGGTAACCGAGCCCAGCCGGTTCATGGGGCCGGTTCATGCGGCCGGTTCATCCGGCCGGTTCATCCGGCCGGTTCATCCGGCCGGTTCATCCGGCCGGTTCGTGCGGCCAGCTCGCGGGGGCAAGTCGCGGGGGCAAGTCGCGGGGGTGAGTCGCTGGCTCGCGAGGGTGAGTCGCTGGCGAGTGGGGAGGACTGAGCGGGTGAAGGTGGTCGCCCTGTCCGACACGCACGCGCCCAGACGCTGGCGCGAGTGCCCGCCCCGGGTCGCCGGGCACCTGCGGGGTGCCGACGCCATCCTGCACGCGGGCGACGTCTGCGTCCCCTCCGTCCTGGAGGAGCTGGCCGCGTACGCCCCCGTCCACGTCGTCAAGGGCAACAACGACGGTCCCGACGTGGTGGCGCCGGAGACGCTGGAACTGACGCTGGACGGGCTGCGCGTCGGGATGATCCACGACAGCGGCGCGGCCCAGGGCCGGCTGGCCCGGATGCGCCGCCGCTTCCCGGACGCGGACCTGGTGGTCTTCGGGCACTCGCACATCCCGCTCGACGAGTCCGGCGAGGGCCTGCGGATCTTCAACCCGGGCTCCCCCACCGACCGCCGCCGCCAGCCGCACGGCACCATCGGCCTGCTCACCGTCGAACGCGGCGTCCTGGCGGTGGCGGAGATCGTCCCCGTCACCTGATCCCGCCGCCGCACCACGCGATCCCGTCACCTGATCCCGCTACGCCACCACGTCGTCCCCACCACCCGCTCCGGCTACTTCCCTATACCTCCATGAAGGTGTACGCGGACCTCTCCGCCTACGCCCCGCGACGTATCCCCCGCGGCGACGACCGGCGGATTCGGCGGCGGCCCCCGCCGGATGATCCTGGAGTCCTTCAGGCGCTTAAGGCCCGCGGTAAGAGGACCAGAACGTGGCCGTAAGCGCCCTCCAGCACAGTGATCCCAGATCACCGAGAACGAGAAGGGCCGCAGACATGAGCCAGCCGTACACCATCCAGGACGAGATCCGCCTGCCCGGTTTCACCGGCCCCGTCCACCTGCCCGGCGACGCCGGCTACGACGAGGCGCGCCGCTCGCTCAACCCGGCCGTGGACTCCCGCCCGGCGCTGGTCGCCGAGGCGTACGGGGCCGCGGACGTGCGCGCGGCGCTGCTGGCCGCGCGGGCCCACGGGGTGCCGTTCGCGGTCCAGGCCACCGGGCACGGCACGCACACCGCCTGCGACGGCGGCATCCTGGTCAAGACCGCCCCGATGGCCTCGGTCCTGGTCGATCCCGCGCGCCGGATCGCCCGCGTGGGGCCGGGCGCGCGCTGGGGCGAGGTGATCGCCGCCGCCGCGCCGTTCGGGCTGGCCCCGCTGTCCGGCTCGTCGCCGTCCGTGGGCGTCACCGGCTACACGCTCGGCGGCGGGCTGGGCTGGCTCGGGCGCAGGCACGGCTTCGCCGCCGACAGCGTGGTGCGGGCCGAGGTGCTGCTCGCCGACGGCCGGCACGTCACGGCGAGCGCGGACAGCCATCCCGAGCTGTTCTGGGCGCTGCGCGGCGGCGGGGGCGGGTTCGGCGTCGTGACGGCGCTGGAGTTCCGGCTGTACCCGGTGTCCGAGGTGTTCTCCGGGTTCGCGTACTTCCCGGTGGAGGCGGCGGCGGAACTGCTGACGGCGTACCGGGACTGGATCGACGACGCCCCCGACGGGCTCAGCACCGCGGTCGTGCTCAAGCGCATGCCCGGCGACGAGCGGACGCCGGCGGCGGTGCGCGGCAGGCACGTGGCACTGCTCAAGGTCCTGCACGCCGGACCGGCCCGCGAGGCCCGTGAACTGCTCGCGCCGCTGTGGCGAGCGGCCGGTCCGGCGCTGCTGGACGAGACGCGGACCACCACGTACGCGGCCACGGCCATGGGCGGGACCCCGAACCGGCACATGGACATGTTCGACACCGTCCCCGACGCGCTGATCGACGTCCTGGTGCGGGCCGCCGGGCGGGCCCAGACGGTGGAGATCCGCCACTGGGGCGGCGCCCTGGGCCGTCCCGGGCCGGACGCCGGGCCGGTCAGCCACCGTTCCACGCGGCTGTCGGCGATCGTGGACACGGTCGTGCCGGGGCTGGCCGGGGAGTTGCGGCCGTACGCGAACGGCGGGACGTTCCTGAACTTCCTGGCCGACCCCGCGCGGACGGCGCACGCCTTCACCGCGACGGACTACGCGGGGCTGCGCGAGGTCAAGCGGGCCTACGACCCCGACGGCTTCTTCCGCGTCGGCCACGTCGTCTCCCGGTGAACGCCCCGGTCACGGGGGACGGCGGGCGTTCGTTCACCGAGCGGCACGACCGGGCGGCGCCGGCCGTGCCACATCGGAGGTCACCCCGGCCGGGGGCCGAGGTCTGGGCATGTCACGGGCGCTGGGTGCGGTGCCCCATGTGCTCCGCGGTGCCTACGTGGCTGCGCTGCTTGCGCATACCGGCGAAGCCCAGCAGACCCAGCAGGCCCAGCAGGCCCCACAGGCCGGCGTTGCCGCCGCCTTCGTCTCGTCTGTCGTCCTGCGGTGCGGGTGTCACCTGGCTCTGCGCGACGGGCGCGACCGGCGAGTCGGCCGTCGCCACAGCAGCCGGAGCTAGCGTCAAGAAGAACGCCAGGCCCAGCCCGGTGAGGGTCTTGCGCATTGGGTTCCCCCGATCCGGCGGTCTCAGCAACCGCGGAGACCGCCTATCACGCCTTCTCTGAAGGCTCCCGATAGCGGGGCGATCTCCATATCCCCTGCTAAATACGCCTCTACCATTCTGCTGACGGCATCAAACACCTTCTCGACCCGCCCCGGAGCGGTGGCGGCCCGGATGCCCGCACGCACACGGGTCTCGGACACTTCCCGACAAATCACCGCACGATCGTCGCGCGACCCTCTGACGACATTCCGAGGTCAGACGGTGGCAGAGCGTCGCCTATCAGGTGAGAAAAATTGATTCCCTCCGCCGTGCGCCGTCGCTACACTCCTTGATCGACGCCATCACGGGACGAGGAAGGGAGCCGGCCATGCGTGCCCACACCGCCGCCGTCGTCCCCCCGTCGCGTTTCGAGGTGATCCTGGTGTCTTCGCGGTCCCGGCGCCGGCTGCGCGGCCGCCGCCGGCTGCTGCCCTGACGAATCTCCTTTCGCCGGGGCAATCGCGCCGTCCTCGAACGACAACGTCCCGGAAGGGGCAAGGGCCGTGCGTGCTCACCTGCTCAACTCCCTGACCACCGTCCGTAACCTCGGCATCCTCGCCCACGTGGACGCCGGCAAGACCACCGTCACCGAACGGATGCTCTACCTCACCGGCGCCACCTACAAGCGCGGCGAGGTCCACGACGGCACGACCGTCACCGACTTCGACTCCCAGGAACGCGACCGCGGCATCACCATCTTCGCCGCCGCGGTGAGCTGCGACTGGGACGGGCACCGGATCAACCTGATCGACACTCCCGGCCACGTCGACTTCTCCGACGAGGTCGAACGCTCGCTGCGGGTGCTCGACGGCGCCATCGCGGTGTTCGACGGCGTCGCCGGGGTCGAGCCGCAGAGCGAGTCCGTGTGGCGGCGGGCCGACCGGCACGGGGTGCCGCGCGTCGCGTTCGTCAACAAGCTGGACCGGGCCGGAGCCGACCTCGACGCGGCCGTCGAGTCGATCCGGCGGCGGCTGCATCCCGCGCCGCTGGTGGTGCAGCTGCCGATCGGGCGCGAGGACGGCTTCACCGGCGTCGTGGACCTGCTCGCCATGCGGGCCCTGGTGTGGCACGACGGCGTCTGCCAGACCGGCCCCGTGCCCGACGACCTGCGCCAGGAGGCGCTGCGGCGGCGCCGGGTGCTGGAGGAGGCGGTCGCCGAGCTGCATCCGGCCGCGCTGGAGGAATTCTGCGCTGCACCGACGGATGCGGGGGCGGCGATTTCCGAGGCGACGTTGCGTGCCGCGTTGCGCGACCTGACCGGCAGTGGTGCGGGGCTGGTCGTGCTGTGTGGCGCGGCGTACCGCGACCGGGGGATCGAGCCGCTGCTGGACGCGGTCGTCCGGTATCTGCCCTCGCCGCTCGACGTGCCGGCCGTGCGCGGGCAGGACGGTGCGGAACGGGCCGCCGACCCGGACGCGCCGCTGGCCGCGCTGGCGTTCAAGGTGAGCTCGACCGCGACCGGACGGCTCACCTACGTGCGCCTGTACTCGGGCACGCTACGGAAGGGGGACACGGTGCTGGACGCCGGCACGGGCCGGACGGAGCGGATCAGCCGGATCCTGCGGGTGCAGGCCGACCGGCACGCCGAGACGGAGCCGGCGGTGGCCGGCGACATCGTCGCGCTGGTCGGGCCGAAGGCGGCCCGCACCGGGACGACCCTGTGCGCGCCGGGTTCGCCGCTGCTGCTGGAACCGCCGGCCGCGACCGAGCCGGTGGTGTCCGTGGCGATCGAGGCGCGCAGGAGCACCGACGCCGACCGGCTCGCGGCGGCCCTGGCGCGGCTGGCGGAGGAGGATCCGTCGCTGGCCGTGCGGACCGACGCCGAGACCGGGCAGACCGTGCTGTCCGGGATGGGCGAGCTGCACCTGGAGGTGGCGGCGGAGAAGCTGCGCCGTGACCACCGGCTGGAGGTCTCCGCCGGCCGGCCGCAGGTGTCGTACCGGGAGACGGTCGGGCGCGGCGTGTCCGGGCTGCTGTACCGGCATGTCAAGCAGGACGGCGGCGCCGGGCAGTTCGCGCACGTGGTGATCGACGTCGAGCCGCTGGCGGAGGGCTTCGCGTTCGCCTCCGCGGTGACCGGCGGGCGGGTGCCGCGCGAGTACGTGCGCGCGGTCGAGGCCGGCTGCCGGGACGCGCTGGCGGACGGCCCGCTGGGCGGTCATCCGGTGACCGGCCTGCGGGTCACGCTGACCGACGGGACCACGCACGTGAAGGACTCCTCGGAGATGGCGTTCCGCACGGCCGGGCGGCTCGCGCTGCGCGAGGCGCTGCGCTCGTGCGCGATGGTGCTGCTGGAGCCGGTGGTGGAGGTGACGGTGACCGTTCCCGACGACATGGCGGGCGGCGTGCTGGGCGACCTGCCGGCCCGGCGCGGCCGCGTCTCGGGCTCCACGGCCAGGGGCGGCACGGTGGTGATCACCGCGGTGGTGCCGCTGGCCGAGATGTTCGGGTACGCCACGCGGCTGCGCGGTCGCACCCAGGGCCGCGGCACCTTCACCACCCGCCCGGCCGGCTACGCCCCGGCCTGACCGGCCGGGCGGGCTGAGGCCGTCAGACCGTGAAGGAGATCCAGACGTCCGGGGGGACGCCGGGCCGGTGCGGTACGGGCCGGCGTTCCTCGGTCCACGCCTGGCCGGCGAGCTCGGTGGCCACGCGGCGCCAGAACGAGACGGCCGTCGTGTTGGCGTCCTGGAAGGCGATCTCCCAGGGGCCGGGGTGGCGGGAGATGACGTCCCGTACGGCCGTCATGCCGATCCCGGACCGGCGGGCGCCACGTACCACGAAGAAGCTGTTCAGCACGCGCGCCGGGCCGGACAGCGCGCGGACGAACGCGAAGCCCACGGGATGGTCGCCGCTGGTGAACAGGTAGGCGGCCCAGTCGTCGTCCGCGAGCGCCGCGTTCAGCCGGTCGCTGTGGTACGTGGCGTCACGGCTGGGCAGGCCGCCCTGGTAGTCGGCCATGTCGTGGCGGAACATGAGCCACAGTCGTTCGGCCACCGGACGGTCGGCGGCGCTCATGGGCCGCACCGATGCTGGGAAAATGGTCATGGAAACACCTTCCGGCCGGGATCAAGTCCGGCCGGAAGGTGTGAATCTAGCAGACTCTGATCACGGGCCTGATCACGGGCCTGATCACGGGCCTGATCACGGGGTGGTGACCGTGGCGCCCGTGACCGAGCTCGACCAGTACAGCGCCCTGGCCACCTGCGCGAACAG
Organism: Nonomuraea maheshkhaliensis; assembly: GCF_039529435.1. Taxonomy (NCBI): domain Bacteria; kingdom Bacillati; phylum Actinomycetota; class Actinomycetes; order Streptosporangiales; family Streptosporangiaceae; genus Nonomuraea; species Nonomuraea maheshkhaliensis. The sequence goes on along the minus strand of NZ_BAAAMU010000120.1, from coordinate 2,473 downwards.
GCCCTTGGGGTGGTTGCGGAACATCGGCTCGGTGCCGAAGAGCACCACGGCCGCGCCCCGCTCGTCCCGTCCGCTGACCACGGCCGCCTGGCCCCTGGCCGCGTCCGGACCGCCCGCCCCCTGCCCGTCGGGCCGCCAGTGGCCGGACACGAGGGGGCCGTCGGCCGCGTACGACTGCTCGACCGTGACCTCGGGCCCGAGACCGGTGAACCAGAGCGGTGAGTAGACGAACGAGTGCGCCGGCGATCCGCCGCCCACGGGCCCGCCGGAGGAGACGGTGCGGACCACGCCGTTGGCGTCACCGCGGCCGGGCACCGTGGTGGCGGTGAGCAGGCCCGCGTCGGCGTTGAAGCGGGCGCCCGTCTGGCCGCGGGTGATCACGCCGCCGCCGGCCAGGAACGCCTCCAGCGCCGTCCTGGCCGCCGGGTTGAGCGCTGCGTGGCTGAGGCCGCTGGAGACGTACAGGACGTCGGTGCCGCTCCAGTCGAAGCCCGCGTTGAGCGCGGCGGTGGAGACGGGCGTGACCGGGAAGCCCAGCTCGCGCAGCGTGAACAGCTCGTCGGCCGAGGCCGCGGCGGCGATGCGCACCTGCCCGAGCGGGGTCCCGGCGGCAGGACCCGCGGGGGTGCCCGCCTGAGCGCCTGCTGAGCTGCCTGACGACGGGCCCGGGTGGCCGCCCGCAGGGGTGAACGCGACACCGTAACGCTCTGCGACGGTCCTCGCGGCCTGTCTGGCCGAGGCCGGGACGATCGCGGTGCCGCCGTTCCAGGTCACCGCGACCCCCTGGGCCAGCAGGTCGTTGAGCGCTCTGACCTCCTTGGCGTCCCCGACCCTGAGCGCCAGCGGCCCCGGCGTGCGCGGGACCGAGCCGGTCGGCGCGGCCGCCTTGACGGGCACGGTGCTGGCGCGCAATGAGGAGACCGGCTCCACGGTGGCGCCCCAGAGCAGGGCATGACTCCAGCCCGAGATGTCATACATGGCATCCACCCGAGGGGAGATGTCCGCGCCGGGCTCCAGCATGACGTTGGCCAGGCCGCGCTTGGGCTGGCGCATGTCCACCACGTACGACCCGGCCGGATACGTCCGGCCGCCCGAGTGGAAGGAGCTCTTCGCTCGCTCGACCCGGACGTCGTTCGCGATCAGGTGGTCCACCAGGCGGGCCGCGGCCGTGGCCGAGCTCTGCCCGGAGCCGGCGGGGATGACGTAGGCCCGGGGGAAGGTGGTGGTGTAGACGTCCTCGGGCCCGAAGCCGGGCACGATGCCGAGCGGCACGGGCTTGGCGGCCTCGCCGGCCGCGCCGCGCCTGAAGACCTCGATCTGGTCGGCGATCAGCCGGTCGTGGCGGGACCGGACGAAGCCGTAGGTCGCGCGGATCGCGGCGGCGGCCACGTCGGTGTTGATCGCCGAGCGGCGCCGCAACTCCTCGGCCGGGGTCTGGTCGTAGACGGAGCCGTTGACCCGCAGCGGGATCTCCACGGTGTGCGCGGCGACCGCGCCGTGGAAGGGCGCGTACTGCGGGGTGAAGATCGGCGGCCAGTCGTCCCAGCCCTCGGCGGAGTCGCGGAACGGGATCTGCGCCGGTTCCACGCCATCCTTGGCCGGGGTGTAGCCGAGCCCGTTGACCGCGGCCTCCATGCCCAGGCCGTTGGCGTAGGTGTTGGTGATGAACAGGTCGTACTCGTAGTTGGCGCCGTGCGGCGGCGTGGTGGGCTCGATGAGCGTGCCGTTGACGTACCCGTGCAGGTCGAGCATGGCCACCGGCTGGGTGTCGATCATGATCTGGCGCATCGCCCTGACCTCGGGCTGCGAGGCGGTGACGAAGTCGCGGTTGAGGTCGAACCCGGCGCCGTTCTGGCGGGCGTTGTTCACCCGGCCGTCGGGGTTGGCGGTGACGTTGAAGTACAGGCGGGTGCGCTTGAGCAGGTCGGCGACCGCCGGGTCTGTGCTGGTGGCGAGCTGCTCGATGGTGCGCAGGGCGGCGTCGGCGCCCTCCCACTCGTTGCCGTGGATGTTGCCGTTGATGAAGATCGGCGCCTTGTAGGTCCTGGCCAGCTTGCGGTCCCGGGCGGCTGCGGCCGGGTCGTTCTCGATGCGCTCGCGGATGCGGGCCTGCTCGCGCGCCTGGGCGGCGCTCTCGGGCGCGGTGACGGTGACGAGGTAGAGGTCGCGGCCCTGGGCGGAGCCGCCGATGATCTCCGCGCTGACCCGGTCGCCGCGCCACTGCAGCTCGTTCAGCTTGGGCGCGATGCCGTGGTACGGCACCAGGCCCAGCTTGATCGAGGCGTCGGCCGGGTTCTCCTCCGGCAGCGGGAGCCGGGTGCGCCTGGGGTAGCCGCGGTCGCGCGACCACCCGTACGGGCGCTCCTGGGCCGGGGCACCGCGCAGGGCGGACGCCTCGCCGGTCGTGCCGGCGGCGACCTCGTTCCGCTCGGGGCCGTTGCCGAAGTCGCGCACCGCCGGCGGCGCCGGCTCG
>NZ_BAAAMU010000119.1:0-32068 GCF_039529435.1 Nonomuraea maheshkhaliensis | reverse complement strand
AGCAACGGCTCCCGGCCGGCCTCCGGCAGCGCTCGATCCGTCAGCCCACCTATCCGGTTTAATTGCCATTGCGCAGAGGAGAACGGCATGATCGCCGGTTTTGCCGTGCTCGCTGATCATCGAACACCCATCAGGGGACCGAGTTCCGGGATCTCGTGTTCGACAGGACGGAGGCGGCTCTTGGCCATTTGGTCCAAGGGCTCTTCGGCCTGACGGCGGATCAGGTTCGTCGGCCAGGACACGAATTATTGTCGACTTTGCGTATAGTGTCGTTGCGACGTGGACGCAGGACGACCGAGTTGTATGACTGGGCACCGGACAACTATCAGGACTTCCTGCGACAGGGCTCGAGATACCGGAAGAGGTGTCCCTCGTTCTGACGACGCGGGATGCCGATGGGAGCATGGGATTCCCCAGGTTGGAAATAAATCCCCATCGGTTTATGGATGCGCCTGAGAAGATGGCCCTCACGGCTGAGACCCGGTACGTGAATCAGCCTTCGCCGACGACGACTCACTGCCCGAGAAGTGTGCCGATCTGCTCCGCCGCCACGCCGAGCGGCATCCGCCGCAATTCGGTTTCGTCGCCGACGACGCACAGCCTCCGGCCAGCGCCCTGGAAAGATCACTCGGCCTCTTCGAAGACGACACGTGCCCCCGCAGCGACGACACCGTCAGAGGCTACTCATGGGTGACGGTGATCAACCCGGGCGTGCTGCAAGCCACGGGCGGGATGGAGCACCTGATCGTCACACGAGCCTTCGCCTCCGTCGACCCACTCCCTGAGGGACGGATGTACCTACGGGCGACGGCATCGCTCCAGGAGCACACCGACGCGGTTGTGGATCCACTCGGCACTCGCGCCGGTGCTGCCCTGGGGCACACCCAGGTTCCACCCCAACCTCGCGCACCGTCGCCTCGTCTACGGCAGCTAGCCCGCCCGACATCGAACAGGGAAGTCATGAGCCCCACACTCACCCTCTACCGCGTCGACGTAGACGCCCCTGAATCGGAACCGCGTCAGCCCTCTTGACGACATGCCACCTCCCATGTCTAGATCAATTCGGCTCATCTGAAGATCCCGGAGGCAGCACTTGGCGCTGACCCGCCACCCACTGTCGTGACCCCGCTCGACCCATCACCCCACGACCGACCCACCCTTCGCGCCCGGACCTTCGGAATCGCTACTGTCCTGGCCGGCCTCATGCACCTGGTCCTCGCCGCCATCCTGCTCGGCATCCCCAGCAGCACCCCCACCCTGGACCCGTTCGACATCCCCGACAGCGACGACGCCGCCCCGCCTGCCGCCGCCCAGCCCGCATCCGCTCTGGTCCGAGACCGCACCACTGCCGTGCCTACAGCCTCCGTCCCAACAGCTCGCACCTCCCCCACCACCGACACACCGCGCCCGAGCACCCGGCCCACGCCCGGACGAACGACCGAACCCACCCCCGCCAGAACCCGTCAGCCCACACGCACCCCGCCGCCCGCGCACACCCAGATGACGACAGCCCCCACCCGACGACCAGCTGGCAGCCCTGCCACGCGGGAAACGTCGCCTGCCACAAAACGCGCCACGCCCCCGCCCACGGCCGACGACCCGCTGGCCACCTCCATGCACACCCCTCCGGGGCAGACCCGGGAACCTCCCGGCCAAGCCGCCCGCAGAACACCTCCCAGCCAGCTGAAACAACCGCTCGACCAGGCCGCCGACAAGACTCACGAGCCGAAGGACGAACCAGTCGCCAACGCTGGCCATCGCGCTGAACAACTCGACAGCTCCAACACCCCGCGGGGGTATCACCCTAAGAGTGCAGTTTGCGAGTCTATGCCTGTGATGTCGCAGTGTGATCGTAGGGATTTGTAGCGTTACCGCCGGTTGGCGGGTCCGGTCGTGCTGTGATGGTTGAGTGACTGAGCGCAAGCCATACCCCAGCGACTTATCCGACGCGCAGTGGGCGTTGATCGAGCCGGTGCTCACGGCGTGGAAGGCCGCGCACCCGTCCGTCAGCGGCCACCAGGGCGGCTACGAGTTGCGCGAGATCGTCAACGCCATCCGCTACCAGGGCCGGACCGGCGTGCAATGGGACTATCTCCCGCATGACCTGCCGCCCAAGAGCGCGACGTACTACTACTTCTCCGTGCGCCACGAGGCGCTGTGTTACCGAGTCGGGGTGAAAGACCCTGGCCGTGGGGCCGTCGCAGCGGCCTTACCGAAGATGAGGGCAGCCTGAGCCGGGGAACGCCGGGGAGGGCGGGAGCAGCCCTGACAAAGCCGGGACGGTTCAGCACTGCCAGATGGGCCGGGTCCGGCAATCGAGACCAGAAGGTGCAGCGCAAGCAAATCAGTGGCTGACGCCCCGTAAGAGTAGTGCCGCCCCAAACCTGGCGGATAGGGGGCGGTGGGCAGTACGCGGCTCTCGGGAGCGAAGCGGGGGCTGCCTCCGGAACGGGCCTGTCGGGCCGGTGAAGGTGGTCATGGTGAAGGTCTGCGGCGTAGCCGTGGCGATGCTGTCGGGGTATAGCTGGGCGCCTACCTGGTCGATCGGTACGCAGTGAACGTGGGAACCGTCTGTGGTCGCCCTCCCTGGCCGGGCAGCCGGTCCCGGCAGGCGGGCAGATCCGTTGCCGATTGCCGGCCGCAGGCGGGGCGGAGGCTCCGTAGTACTCCGGGCACGCGAAAGGCGTGCGCATGGGGAAGGGAGCCAGCAGGTCAGCGGCAAGGAGGCTGGAATGCCAGGAGTGACGCTGGTGAATACCGGCGGGCCGGAGCTGGAGTATGCCCTTTTCCGGGCCGAGCGCCGGGTACTGGAGATCCAGGCCAAGCTGCACCGTTGGGCTGGTGATGATCGTCATCGCCGGTTTGATGATTTGTTCAACCTCGTCTGTGATCCCGCGTTCTTGTTGGTGGCGTGGGGTCGGGTGCGGAGCAACAAGGGTGCCCGCTCGGCTGGTGTGGATGGCCGGTCGGCCTTCTACATCGAAGCGAGGGTCGGAGTCGAGGAATTCCTCGATCGGCTGCGTGTCTCGTTGAAGGACCGCAGCTTCTGGCCGGAACCGGCGCGGGAACGGATGATCCCCAAGGCGGGCGGCAAGATGCGTCGCCTGGGCATCTCGACCGTGGCCGATCGGGTGGTCCAAGCATCCTTGAAGCTGGTGCTGGAGCCCATTTTCGAGACGGATTTCCTGCCGTGCTCGTATGGCTTCCGGCCTAATCGCCGAGCCCATGACGCGGTGGCCGAGGTGCGCCTTCTCACGTCCAAGAAGTACGAGTGGATCGTGGAAGGCGATATCAAGGCATGCTTCGATGAGATCTCGCATCCGGCTCTTATGGAACGGGTGCGGGAACGAGTCGGAGACAAACGCGTCCTGAGCTTGGTGAAGGCGTTTCTGAAGGCGGGCATCCTGGCTGAGGACGGCCTGCTGCGGGAAACCGACACCGGCACTCCGCAAGGATCGATCTTGTCTCCGCTGCTCAGCAACGTGGCCCTGTCGGTGCTGGACGAGCACATCGCCCGGCTGCCGGGAGGGCCTGCTACGAGCAGGTCACAGCGGCAGGCGCGTCGCCGCCGTGGGCTTCCCAATTTCCGGCTCGTCCGTTTCGCGGACGACTGGTGTCTCATGGTCACCGGTACCAGAGCGGACGCGGAAGCTCTTAAGGAGGAGATCAGTGAGGTACTCGCCGGGATGGGGTTACGCCTGTCCCCGGAGAAGACCTTGATCACCCATATTGACGAGGGTCTGGACTTCCTGGGCTGGCGCATCCAGCGCCATCGAAAGAGAGGCGAGGAGCGGCACTACGTCTACACCTATCCGGCGAAGAAGGCGTTGCGCGCCGTCTGCCAGAAGATCAAGGACGTGTGCCGTGGAACAAACACCAACCAGCCCCTGGCCGTCCTGCTGCACCGGCTCAACCCGATGCTGCGAGGATGGTGCACCTACTTCCGGCCGGGTGTGTCCAGCAAGACCTTTCATTTCCTGGCCTCCGTCGTCTGGCGGCAGGTCATGGCCTGGCTGCGACGCAAACACCGCAAAGCAAACTGGAAGGCTATTCGTCGCCGCTACTGCGACGGCGGGTGGTGGCCCCGCGACGGGGAGACTAGTCTGCTCCATGCCGGATCGATCAGCACGACCCGGTACCGATATCGGGGAGCAGCCATCCCTTCGCCGTGGACGGCCGCGGGATGATGATCGCACCACCACGACGGGACTTGTGGAGAGCCCGTTGCTCAGTAATGGGCACGGCGGGTTCGGGAAGCGGCCCAAGGAAGCGGACCGATCGAAAGACCGGCACCGCGCTTTGGGCCGACTTCACAAGTGGCGCGACGACGGCACCGACAAGACCATCCACGACCTGCTGCGCTGGCACCTGCGCGAGAAGAAGAAGCGATTATCCGACCCGAGCCTGGTCGTGCTGGACACCCAGAGCGTCCACGTCGCGGCCGGCGTCCCCGCCTCCACCACCGGGAAAGACGCCGCCAAGCGCGTGCCGGGCAGGAAACGCGGCCTGGCCGTGGACGTGCTGGGCCTGGTCATCGCCGTGGTCATGCTGGCCGCCTCGGCCCATGAGAACACCGCCGGGATCGCGCTGCTCGACCGGGTCACCGCCGGCACCGAGGGCACGGTGACCAAAGCGCTGGTCGACCAGGGATTCAAACAGGCCGTCGTCGCGCATGGCGCTGGCCTGGGCATCGATGTGGACATCGTCGAGCGTAACCCCGCCGGCAAGGGGTTCGTCCCCCAGCCCAAACGATGGGTCGTCGAGCAGACGTACGGCATCTTGATGTTCCACCGCCGCCTGGTCCGCGACTACGAGCACCTGCCGGCCAGCTCCGCATCACGGATCTATTGGGCGATGACCGATGTGATGTCCCGCCGTCTGACCCGTGGCACGGTCCCGCCTGAGCGGTGGACATGACTGCGCCCAAGCCGCCCGACGAGCGCCCGGCCGACCCCGGCACCTGGCTCCTGGATCGGATCGACGCCCGCGAGCACCGGCTGACCTGCCAGATCGAGCAGACCCAAGCGGAGATCGACACTCTCGCCGCGCGTCTGAGCGAACTCAGCGAACAGATCGAGCACCTGCGGATCACCCGCAAGACCCTCATCTCCCTGGCTGAGAAAGATCCCGCCCCGGCCGAACCGCTCGCACCGCCAACGGTCCCCGATCACCCTGCCTACCAGCAGATCCTCACCGTCTTCGGCGAAGCCGGCGGCTCCTTGCGCGCCCGTGACGTGGCCGTAGCCCTGGACCTGCCCCTGACGCGCAACGGCATCCAGAACCTTCGCGCCAAGCTCAAACGCCTGGCCGGCCGCGGCATCCTCGTCGAGATTGAACCGGGATTGTTCACCCAACCGCGCCCATAGCCCGAATGACGAGCCTCTGACCAGGCGGCCTAAGCCGACTCCGCCGACGAAAGGGGCATCAGCTCGCGAAACGCACTCTAAGAGCGAGACCCCGCCGCGCGGCACAGTCGGTGATGTTGATGAGCGCGTTGACCATCGCTCACGCTAGTACTGCCGAAGCAGCCACCTGACGTCGTCAACTTACAGCCAGCGAAGTTCATCTTGTACGGGTGTGAGTGTTGCGGTGTCGGCGCGGCGTTTGCCGTCAGGATGGTGGCCCTGGCCGCAGGGGCGCAGGCGGACCTCGATGCGGGCAAGCGCGTTGGGGAGCCAGCGGTCGAGGTATTCGGCGGCGTCGCCGGCGGTGGCGCCTTCCCATAGGTAGGCGGTCTTCCAGCAGCAGTACAGCATCGACAGTTCTTCCACCACGTCCCAGTGGCGGGGCCAGCACGGCAGGACGGCGCGCTGGGCAGAGGCCCACGTGAACAGGACCTGAGTCATCCAGTCGCCGAGTTCGCCGAGCCGGTCGGCCTTCTTGGTGTGAGGCATCCGGGGCCAGCACCATGGGCGCGGCGGTGGTGGAAGGTCGGAGCCGACGGAAGGCCGGCCGGTCGGTGCGGCTGTCAGGCCGGCGACGGTGCGGGCGAGGTGTTCTACTTCGAGGGCGAGGTCGGCGATGATCGCGGCCTGCTCGGCGCCGGTGTCGTCGGGCGGGGTGGGCGCGGGCATGGAAGCGTCAGGGCTTGTTTCGTCTGATATGCCACGGGCGGGCCGGTCGGGTTCGAGTGGCCGGCGGGAGTGCGGGCGGGGTTTCGGAGGCGGGTGCCGGGTTCGCTGGTGTCTCGGCTGGCTGGGGTGGGAGCGGGATGTGGCCGTCCTTGGCTTTCCAGCGTTTGTAGTCGGCGCGTTTCCAGGCGCGTTCGGCGCGGACGATGGTGGGGCGGGCGTTGCGGCGTACGACCAGGGCGCGCCAGGTGGGCAGCATGCGGGCCTGTTCAGGGGGCAGAACGGGGACGGTTTCCCAGCGGCGGGTGTAGTAGGGCTTGCCGGAGCCGTCCACGCTCTTCTCCCGATATGGGAGGGCGATCTCGCCGCACAGGTCGGACATCACCTTCAGGTCGTCGGGGTCGGAGGTGGCGCCGAACAACATCTTGGCCTTGGTGGTGTTCCAGATCGTGGTCGCGCCGCGTTCTCCCCAACGTTGCTGGAACTGCGACCTGGACTGGCCCGCGACGACGAAGACAAATCCGGAGCCGGCGGCGGTGGCCAGCCATCCGGGCAGCTGGGTGATCGGGCAGATCTCCGGGGCTTCGTCGAGGATGAAGGCGACGGGCGGGTCCATGCGCCGGTTGATGCGGCCCGCCGCCAGTTGGCGTGCCTGGTGGTGTAGCTCGGCTACCAGGGTGGCGAACAGGACGGGCGTGGCGGGATTGGCGCTGTCGCCGGCGATCAGGTAGAGGGTTTCCCGGCGGCGGAGTAGCGCTTCGAGGTCCAGCCCCTCCCCCGCGGGCGGGCAGAGCATGTGGGCGATGGCCGGGTCGTCCATGCAGCGCAGGACCTGGCGCAGAGTCAGGTAGATGGAGTCGCGGGTGCGTACGTGGAGGTTGTGGTAGCGGCGGACCAGGGCGGCGGCCCGGTCGGTGGTGTGGCCGGAGCTGTGGCGATGGCGGGTGAGGATCTGAAGTGGGGTGGGGTCCTCGTTGAGGGTCCAGGCATCGACGTGTTCCAAGGTCAGGTCGTCCAGGCCAGCTGCGTACAGCAGGGCGGCGAGTGTCATGGCTGCCTGGTTGGTCCAGAAGCCCTGGTCGGACAGACCGCCGGTTTCGGCGGCGGCGACCATGGTGGCGGCGCGGCGGATCGCGGTGGCCTGGTTGTCGCAACCGTCCACGGGCGACCAGCGCACGGTCGACGCCCACACGCCGAAGCGTTCGGGGTTGAACAGGTGGATGCGGCCGCGCTTGGCGCGCAGCCCGGCGGTCAGCTCGACGATGTCGTCACGAATGCTGGTGACGATCGCGGCGCCTGGGGTGTCGATGACCCAGCCGGCCAGGTGTCCGGTCTTGCCTTCCTTGTGCGGGGCCAGGCACAGGACGTTGTCCTCGAGAGTGGCGTACGTGCGCCAGCGGATCAGCCAGCCCTGTGCCCATCCGAGGAACAGCGCGATCTCACCGGCGCGGACGGTGTGGCGGACCCACCAGCCGCGTAGGGAGGGGCGGGCTTGGCGGGCGATCTTGCGTGCGGCCGGCAGGCCATAGTGCCGGTGGAGCTCGAGTCGCCTGGCGAAGCCGCGTCCAGGGTAGAGCCGCCAGCGTAGCCGCCACCACAGGGCCAGTCCGTGGCGGCGGCGTGGGTTGCGCAGCCGGTCGAACGACACGGCGATGATCAGTACGGCCAAGAGGAGCGCCGCGACGGCCGGCAGTGCGGTGCTCATCGGCGCCTCACCGCGCGAGCCGGATCAGGCGGCGAGTCAGCCTTTCGGTGGGCCGTCATGGCAGTCGCTCCAGGTCAGGCAGGTGGGCACGGTACGGGGCACGTTGCTGGGAGGTTCCTCCGGACCGTGGTCGGAGGGCGGGTGGGATGCCTTGGAGGTGATGGTGACTTTGGTGGTGATGGTCACGGTGGCGGGGCGGGTGGGCCGGGGCGTTGACGAGGTTCTCGATGGGGAGACGGGCGGGGGCGAGGGTGTTGTTCGGCTGGCTGTGGAGGTCGGTCGGCGAAAGGGAGTGCGTCGCGGGGTTACTCGGTCGGTGGCGTCCTGATGTGGGAGCGCCCGTGGTGTGGTGAGCGTGTTCGGGGCTGGGGCCGCCGCTGGGTCGGACGCGGGGATGGCCAGCCAGACGCCGACGCCGCAGCTGATGATGAGGACGGCGATCGGCACGATGACGCGCCAGTTGGCGCGCGCCGGCTCTGGGCCGTACCAGTCCTCGTCTTCCTCGGGAGGAGGCGGTGGTGTCGGCAGCGGGTTGTGCAGTCGCCGGCCGCTCACCGGTGAGGCCGGCGGTGGCGTGCTGTCGGCTGGGTGGGGCTCGTCGAGGTCGGTCTCGACCGGGTAGCCGCCGTCGATGTCGGCGAAGCCGCGCGGACCTTCCTCTGGGTCGAGAGGTTCGGGTGGAGGGGGTCGGTCATCGTCGTGTCGCATCCGGCGCGTGTGCCCTCTCGCCAGGGTTTCGGGGTGCGGGTCAGATCAGGATGAAGATCTCGCTCACGCCTTTGGCGTAATGGACGATGTCGGCGGCGCCGCGTTCGGTGGAGGTCGGGTCGATGACGACGGCGAGGCGTCCGCGCAGTCCTTGGCCGGTCAGGCCGTTCCACGTGGGGTTGTCGGCCAGGCCCGCGTTGAGCAGCCGGTAGGTCTGACCATCCGCGGTGGCTTTGTGTCCCCAGAGGGTGATGGTGGAGGCGCCGAGCCCGATCGCGGTGCCGATGCGGGCCTCGATCTGCGCGGTGGCCTGGGCCATGGTCCAGGGCGAGGTGTCTCCGGTGTGTGCCAGGCCGTATTCGCGGACCCCGATCTGAGCGAGGGTGTCCCACTCCAGGGCTTTGACGCTCATCCACTGGGCCCGGGTGGCCAGGGCTGGGGTGATGGAGGTGGGTTTGCCGGTCTTGGGATCGGTCACCTGGTACTGGCGGTAGGTTCGTCCGAACAGGCCGCCGGCGATCTCCACGCGGTCTACGTCCCCGGCCCTGAGGTAGCGGTTGACGTGCTGTTTGGTGACCAGGGGTGCTCGCTTGCGCAGGCCGGTGATGCACGGTTGCGAGTCGCCGCAGCCGAGTTCGGGCACCACCACGCCGATGGCCAGGCGTTTGCCGGGCAGTGCGGCGCGCAGGGCCTGGGTGGCGCGGTTGAGGAATCGGATGACCTGCTGTTCGGTGGAGAAGCCGGTGTAGGCAAGGTTGTCGGCGAACTTCACGCCGGTCACGTCGGTGCGTTTGGCGTCGGTGACGAGTTGCTGGAGGGCGGCGGTGAAGGCGGTGTCGCCGGCGAGGTAGTCGTCGGCGAGGTCGCTTTCCAGCCAGATGCGCAGGCGCGCCTTCTTCGCGGTCGCGATGAAGTCTCCATCCGCCGCCCCGTTGCCGGGTTCCGGCGTTGTGGGTGTGGTGGAGGCGGTCGGTTCGGCGGTCACGGTCGGCACCGAGGCCGAAGGGGTCGTCGGGTCGGTCGTGGGGGTGCCGGCGTCGGGTGGGTTGCCGTCCGGTGGAAGAGTCTCATCGGGGGGCGTGGGAGTGGGCAGGGGCGTCGAGGCCGTGTCGGGGCTGCTCGGTGTGGGTGACGAGGTGGGCCACGTCGTGCTCGATGTGGTGGTGGAGGGTGACGGGGGTGGGGTGGACTGGACCTGCTTCTTGCCGTTGACATAGCGCTCGTAGGTGACCTTGCCGTTGGTCTCGTCCGTGCACTGGTACCAGCCCGACGGCAGCTGCCGGCAGAAGGTCGTGCCGCCCTTGCAGGTGGTGGATGTCGATAGGTCGGTCTTGCGGTTGCACCGCACGTATTGGGCGGGGAGCGGCTGGGCCTGTTCCAGGTTGGCGCCGCCGTCGGCTCCCCAGAACGCGGCCACCGCCGCCGCGTCCTGGGGTGGGGTGAGCCATCGGCACACCACGTAGTCGGGTGTGTCGGCGGGCAGCGTGTCGCGGCAGGAGTCGCCGCGCGCGGCGTCGACGGCCTGTTCGGTGGCGGACTGCGCCGGGGTGCCGGGGACCAGACCGGGGTCGGCGACGGCCACGACGGGTACGAGTACGAGCAGGGTGATCAGGGTTCCGGCGGCGGCGAATCGTCGTTCTCGCCGGGTGATGCTGCCGAGAAACTGTCTCACGTCGTTCTCCAGAGTGAGGGTGGGCATCAGCCTCAGGGGCAGTTGGACCAGCGGCCTTCGTGGTCGCCTGTGTAGGTGACCGAGCCGGTGGGCATCCAGGTGCCTTTGTCGGCCTCGATGGTCCACGACACGGGCAGGGTCAGGGTGCCGCCGCCGCGAGTGGTGCCCTCGCTGGTTCGGCCGTCGCCGGTGGTGGTGCCGGTCCAGGAGATGGTGGCGGCGCCAGACTCGGTGATGTCGTCGCAGGCGGGGGTTGAGGCGGGGGCGGAGACGGTGATGCGGTCGCCGTCGACGACGATGCCGCTCGTACCCCGTCCTGAGGTGATGTGGCAGGTGCCGGTGCACGACAGGGTCACCCGGTCGCTTCGGCCGGTCCCCAGATGCAGGGATGCCGGCGTCAGGTCGGCGGTGGGCGGTGCCGGTCGAGGCAGGGTTCGTCTGGTGCTGGAGGCGGTCGGGTCCCGGGCGGGCAAGGCCGGCGGCTCCTGCGGTCCGCTGTTCGTGCCAGCACGTGATCCGCCTACGGCGGGATCGATCTGGGACGGAGCCTTGCTCGGTGGGTTCCTGACAGCGGGCATGGGAGAGCGTTTCTTCGAAGGTGCCGGCGAGCGTGGCCGGCGGGAAGGCGGCGGGACGGTAGGTGGTTCGTCGAGCAGGGCGTTCGGCGGTGCGTCGCTGGGCACCAGAGTGATCGTCGCCGGGGCTGCCACGGGCACCGTTGGCGAGGGCCGCTCGGGTTGCAGGGCGGACCAGCCCGCGCCTGCCCCGAGTACGCAGGCCACCGCACCGGCGATGAGCACGCTGACGCGTATCGCGGGCAGGAACGGTCGTAACGACAGACGCGCTTCCGGGTCGGACTCGTCCTCACGGCGGGCCCAGAAGTCCTCGCTGTGCCGTTCCCATGCTCGGAACTCATCCTCGGATGCGGGGGGCGAGTTCGAGGTGAGGGCGGGACTGGGCAGGTCGGCCAACGTCTCGGCCAACGCGTGTGTCTGCGGTGGGAAGCCATCGGCGCGCCAGCCCTCCTGCGGGGTGAGCGGTTCGACGTCGGCCAGGCGGCTTGTCATGGTGGCGGGTGTGGCCGTGATCGGTAGGTGATCGAGAAGTTCGCCGGCGGTGGTGGTGCGGGGGGCGTTCTGGCAGGTCGGGCACTGGCTGATGTGCCGGCTGATCCGGGCGCGGCGGCGCCGGGCCGGTGCGTCGGCAGCTTCGCTCACCTGGCCGCCCAGCTCCGAGCAGCCATCGCTGCGTGCGGCGGTCACAGCGGCGACCCAGGTCTCCAGCTGGTCGGCCGCGGCGGTAGCCAGGCGTTCGATCTCGACGGCGCCGACGTCGAAGATCAGGGCGATCTCCGGGTGGGTCAGATGGTGCCGGACGGTCAGGTCCAGTACCTCCCGGTGCGGGCCGGGCAGTGCCATGAGTGCCTCGGCCGACAGCGGGTCGGCGGTGCTGTCGGGCCGTGTCCATGATCCGACGCTGGCCGGGTTGGCCCTGGCCTGGGCCGTGCGGTGAGCTCTGGCCAGGGCGTACAGCCAGGCACGTGATTGGTCGTCCTCGCGCGGCTGGTCGGCGTGGTGGATGGCGCTCAGCAGCGCGCCGCACGCGGCCAACTCGGCGTCGGCGGGTGACAGTTCTGTACGGCAGTAGTCGTACAAGACCGAGCCGTGCTCTCGGAGCAGTTCGTCCATGATGAACGTCTCGGTGTTCGGCATGTCAGGTCCTTTCGAGAGAACGGCTCGTCCTATTCGTCGCCTCCGGCACGGTGGAGCCGGATGTCAACGGCGCTCACTGGTGCGCTACCAGGTCACTGGCGGCGGCGGGATACAGACGGGCGGCCAGGTCAGGCAGGTACACCCGGCGGCGGCCCTCGTCGATGCCTTCCTGGCCGGGATCGGCGCTGAACAGGTTGTGCTGCAGGTCCCCGGTCAGCGTGCGTATCCAGGCACGGCCCAGCGGATACAGCCCCGTCAAAACCGGAACGGGGTCGCCGGTCAGCTTCTGCAGCCGCGCACGGAGCAGCGCCGCATGCCGGTAGATCTTGCGTTCCTGGATGTTCTCCACCGCCAGCGTCACACCTGGATGACGTAGGTAGGTGGCCACGTAGCTGAGGTGTGCCAGATCGAGCGCGGTGGCGGGCGGGCTGAGCGTGATCAGATGACGCCACAGCGCGTCTTGCGCCCCGGCGACGTCGGCCAGTTCCTGAACGGCCGGGATTCGCCCCTGAGCCAGTGCCGTGCGCAGGCAGTCTTCCACCTGCTGGAGCTCGTCGACGTCCTCTACGGTGATCGGGCGGTGCGTGCCCGTGGTCGCCCACGCGGCCTGCCAGCGGGCGCGCAGCAGTCCCTGAACCTGATCGTGGCGATCGGCGACCGCTTCGCACCACGCGGCGAACACGTCTGGCGGCACCTGCCCGCGCTCGGCGTGCCGGTGGAGAAGAAGCATGGTGGCCGCCCGGGGCACCGCGAACAACTGCGTGACCTCCACCTCCGAGGGAACGCGCGCGGCCACACTCGCGGCCGCACACGCCAGCCGCAGGCTGCTGTCCTGCTCGTACAGGGTGAGATGCGGCACCAGGTCCAGGCGGGTCGCGCACTCGGTCAACGGCTCGCGCCGCAGCCGGGCGATCGATACCTTGCGACGGCCGCCCACGACGAGCCGAGCCGCCTGTGAGCTGAACAGGCACACGCCGCTGATCAGCTGAAGCCGTGCCGGATCTCGCACACCAGCGGGCGGCATGCTGCCCATGGCGTGCACGTAATGGTCGCTACCGTCCAGACGGACGCCGCCGTAGGCCGCGATGCCGGTGTGGCCGGGCCGGGTATCGCACTGACACAGCACATCGGAGGCTGTCTCCGGCAAGTCGGGGCCGGTGCCCCACAGCCCGCCCAGAGTGCGACGCAGCCGCAGGACGGCCCGGTGCGCGGTGCGCCGCAGCGGCCGCAGACCCCGCGCCGGATCGGGCACATGCCACCAGCCAGGACCGAGCGGACGCGCCGGACCGTCGGTGAGCTCGATGCGCCGCAGCCCGGGTGCGATCGGGGGTGGGGCTTGCTGAAGGAGGTACAGATGACTCATTGAGGGTGCTCCTGGAGCGGGTCGTCCATGGTCGACGGCGGTGGTTCGTCGTCTCGCGGGCGTGGGAAGGACAGCACGAAGGTGGTCCCTTCGGTCTGTTAGGGGCGTAGCCGGTTGGCGACAGCCGTGGCCCAGTAGGTGACGACGATGTCGGCGCCGGCTCTGCGGATCGCGAGCAGGGTTTCCTGTACCGCCTGGCCGTGGTCGATCCAGCCGTGCGCGGCGGCGGCTTCGATCGCCGCGTACTCGCCGCTGGTCTGATACGCCGCCACGGGTACGTCCGCCTCGTCGCGGACAGCACGGATGATGTCGAGGTAGGGCAGCGCAGGCTTGACCATGACCGCGTCGGCGCCCTGGGCGAGGTCCAGGCGGACCTCCCGCAGCGCCTCGGCCACGGATCCAGCCGGGTCCTGCTGGTGGGTGGCTCGATCACCGCTGCCGAGGGATGATTCGACCGCTTCTCGGAAGGGTCCGTAGAACGCGGAGGCGTACTTGGCGGAGTAGGCCAGGATGGGTGTACCGGCGTGTCCCGACTCGTCGAGCGCGCGGCGGATGGCGGCGACCTGGCCGTCCATCATGCCGCTGGGAGCCACCATGTGCGCGCCGGCCTGCGCCTGTGCGACGGCGACTCTGGCGTGGAGTTCGAGAGTGGCGTCGTTGTCCACGTCGCCGTCCGCTCCGATGACTCCGACGTGGCCGTGCTCGGTGGCCTCGTCCAGGTTGACGTCTCCGATGATCACCATCTCGTCGCCGACTTCGGCCACGACGTCGGCGATCGCCTGCTGGGCGATGCCGTCCTCGACCCATGCCTGGCTACCGGTGGCGTCCTTGCGGTCCGGGGCGGGGACTCCGAAGATCATGACGCCGCCGACTCCAGCGTAGGCCGCCGCCACGGCGGCCTTGCGGAGCGTGTCGCGCGTGTGCCGGACCACGCCCGGCATGGACGGGATCGGGATCGGCTCGGCCAGGCCTTCACCGACGAACAGCGGCTGGATCAGGTTGCCGGCGTGCAGGTGGGTGGCCGCCACCAGCCGACGCAGCTGAGGGGTACGCCGCAACCGGCGGGGCCGGTGCACGAGCGGCCCCGTCACCAGTCCACCCCGCTCATGCCGAGTGCCTTCTCGACGTGCGCGACCAGGCTGCCCGGGGCTCGCCGCCGATACCCGGTCTCCGCGCGAGGGATGATGCCTTGCGCGCGCAGCCGGCACTCGTGCTCGGCGGTGGCGATGGCCAGCCCACCGGGATCGATCAGGGGCAGGCCGGCGAGTTCGCGGATCTGGAGGTGGACCAGGATCTCGTTCGGGATGCCCTCGGCCGGGACCAGCCAGCGCGCGCCGCAGGAGCCGGCCCGGATCGCGGCGGCGGTATAGGCCTCCACCAGCGGAGCGACATCCTCCGCCAGAGCCCGCTCGACCAGCGCCGGGCCGTCAGGGATCACCTGGTACGAGGCGAGACGTGCCCCTGCGGCGCGGATGTTGGCCGTGATCGGCTCGGCCAGCTCGGGGATGAAACCGAGCACTCCCAGCGCGGCGCCGCTGTCGCGGGCGAGCTGCCAGGTGGCCTGCCCGTATCCGATGACCGGGATGCCCGTTCTCAGGCGGGCGGCCTCGACTCCGGGGTCCTGACCTGCCGCGCTGATCCAGGCATCGCACCCGTCGCGTTCGGCGGCGACCGCGGTCGCGGCGAAATGGTCGGCGAACAGCTGACCGATCTCCGCGTAGCCGACCAGGTGCTCGGGCAGTGGGGCGTTGTACGTCTGGGGCGGGAGCGTATGAATCTCGACCGTGGTCTCGGGTCCGGCGACCGCGGTCACGTGCTCGGCGTAGAGCTGGTCGAGCAGCGCCGATCGGCCCTCAACGGTGTGCTTCTGCAGCCAGATGCGCATCAGAACGTCCTTCGTTCGGTTGGTAAGGGGTGTCGAGCAGCGAGGCCTCGGCGAGGTAGGCCCGCGCGGCCGCCGGATCGGCGGCGATGGAGCACAATCTGGTGATGGCGTGGCGAAGCCGACGCCGGTCACCGTCCTGGACGCCGGTCACCCGGGCCTCGGCACGGGGGATGACGGCCTCCAGGATGATGCGGCGACGTCGCGCTGCCCACGCGTCCAACGCCGCCTCGGGCGCGCCGTCGCCGAGGACGGCGGCCAGAACGTCGCCGAGTTCGGCGGCCTCTTGGATGCCGGCGTTCATGTTCAGCCCGCCCGCGGTGGTGGTCACGTGAGCGGCGTCTCCGACGAACAGCACACGTCCATGCCGAAACGCCGGGACGACTCCCCGCGCCAGCCGGAAGGTGTGGGCGTCCACGATCCGCGATTCGCTTCCACCTAACGTTTGCCGGACCAGCGCCGAGATCGCCGAAGGGGACGTGTCGGCGTCGGCGGGCACGCGGAACACGAGGCGCCAGTGGTCCGGCAGCCGGAGCAGGCTGCAGGACACGTCGCGATCACGAACGTAGGTCAGTGGGGCCAGCCCGGGCACCAGCTCCTGTAGCGGTGTGTCGGTGAAGATCCGCAGTGCGTGCGTCGCGTACGGGATCGTCGTGAACGGAACGGCGAGCGCGGTGCGTACGGTGCTGTGCGCGCCGTCGGCCGCGATGACGTAGTCGGCCGCCTCCCACTGCCCGCCCGCGCGGACCCGCAGTTCGCGCCCGTGGTCGCTGATCACGTCCACCGGGGCGGCCAGCCGCAGGCGGGCGTGGCGGTGTCGCCTAAGCCGGTCCGCCAGGAGTTCCAGCAGCGTCGTCTGCTCGGCATGCAGCCGGAACGGATGCCGGGTCAATCCGTTCAGCAGGCCCATGTCCATCTCGGCCAGGACACCGCGGCGGCTCCGCCACTGCAGCCGGTCGACCAGGGTTCCGGCGGCGACGAGCTCCTCGGACGTCCCGAGCCGGGCGAGTAGATCCAATGTGGCCGGGTGGAAGGTCGCGGCCCGCGACCGTGAGACGAGCGCGGACTGGCGTTCCATCACCGTCACGGCGACCCCCGCGCGGGCCAGGACGAGTGCGGCGGTCAGTCCCGCCGGGCCGGCGCCGACCACGACGACGCGCGGATCGCGCCGGCTCATGGTGCGAGTCCTTGACTCGCCAGGCGCCGCAGCGCCCAGGGAAGGTCGTCACCGGCTGCGCCGCCGGTCTGGCTCAGGGCCCACCACGCGCCGCACAGGTTCGAGGTGAGCAGCACCCGGTCATTGCCGGCGGCGAGCGGCGGCAGCGCTGCCAGGGTGGCCATGCCGGTGCCCGTACACAGCAGGACCGCGTCTCCGGCCGGGCGAGCGCGCTCGACCTGGTCCACGAGTTCACGGGCGTCGACCTCGTACGGCGCGAACCTGCCCGCCGCCTGGATCGGCACCACCCGCACGACCCAGCCGGCCCTGCGCCAGAACCGGCGGGCCAGTTCGGTCAGCCACGGCTCGTACGGAGAGACGAGCACCAGCTCACGAGGTCTCAGTCGTTCCAGAACCCGCCGGGTGGCGAACGTGGCCGTGGCGACCGGCATCCCCCAGCGTTTACTCAACGCCTGGCACGACAGCCCGTCTTCGTCCGGCCTCATCAGATAGCGCGAGCCACTGCAGCCCACCACCACGGCGTCCAGTGACAGCCCGCCGAACGAGCCGATGAAGTCGGGAAGGACGCGGTTGTAAGCCTTCAGCCGCATCGGGAGCTGCCCGCGTACCACCGGGAAGCGGGCGGTGTGCACAGTGCGGAACGCGTTGAGCAGGTACGTCGTCTCCGGTTCTGCCACCGGGTTGGCAGGGGGCACCAGCAGGCCCACCCGTCCGTGCGGGGCCAGCGCCTCCTCGCCCGGGGCCTGTCCCTTCGTTTCCGCGATCATCGGCGGCACCGCCCGGCGGAGTCGGGTTCGAGGGCGAACAGCATGGACAAGGTCTCGGCACGATGTGAGGTGTCAGTGGACTCGGATCGCACGGTCACTCGGGTGAGTGCAGGTTGCAGCAGCGTGTCCACGACGCGGTCGATGCAGGTGGCCACGGCCGCGCGCGCCAGCGGACTCAGCTGCGGGACCCGCGTCAGGAGGCGGGCCAGCTCAGCGTCACGGATCTGCTCGGTCCGGTTGCGCATCCCGTCGACCACCGCGGCGACTCGCTCATGTCCTGGTCGTGGCGAGATCGAGATCGTCATCAGCAGCCCGTCCACATCAGGTGGTGCCTTTCGGCGCGTGCCCGTTCGGCGGGGCTCATCTCCCTGAGCGTCACGCGGACCTGTTCGGGCCGGACGTCCAGCAGGTCTGTCGTGACCGCGGTGATCGCCGCGACGTAGTGGCGTTGCTGGTCTCTGGTGAAGTCCGCTCGGACTTCCACGTGCATGAGCACAGAAATCCTTTCGTTTAGGGGGTTGGGTAGTTTCTGCCGCCTGAGCGGCGGCGACCGGCACCGTGAACAAGCAGGTCGATCTGGGAGTGTCCGTCGAGGGCGCCGGCAGAAACGGTTCATCGGGCCTCCGCTCGTACCTGCATCTCGCGGGGAGCGAGCCACCAAGCGCAGCGCGCGATCTTCGCGTGCAGCAGCAACGGACGCTCAGCTGGCCCGGCCAGCCATTCGGAGACCGCGGTCAGATCCGCCGGGCTGCGGACGACGGTGCTGTCGCAGCCGTACCCTGTGGCGATCCGCGGCAGGTCGACGGCGGGGTCGGATTCGCCGTCCTCGTCGTAGACGACGACCAGCAGACGTGCGCGCAGCCGCGCCGCGGTCTCCAGGTCGGCCACGGCGGCCAGCAGGCCGTCGGCGTCGAGGGAGGTCGCTGACAGCCGGTCCGGTCTGGCCAGTGCCGCGCCGATTCCACTGGCCAGGCCGAGTCCACATGCCGGAGCAAGGGAGAACCCCTGCGCGTCCGGCACTCGCAGGTAGCTGACGGGGTAGCCGATCGCGGTGCCTGGTTCGACGGTCGAGGTCCGCTCCGCGGGCAGGATCGCGTCCAGGACCAGCGTCAACGTTCGCGGGTCGATGCGGTCGCCCTGCCCCAGCGCGGGCTCGTAGCCGACGTCGGTCCACCTGCTCAGTTCGGCGATCTGCTGCCGTACCAGCCTGGTGCGATACCCGGTCCGCCGCTGCGGCAGCGCCTGCCGGACCACTTCGGCGGTCCAGCCCGCGTCTCCGGCGATGCCGAGGTCGATGCGGCGATGTACGCCGAGCGCGGCGGGGTTGACGTCGATCTGCGCCACGCGTGCTTCGGGCGCGATCAGGGAACCGTGCCACGTGGTCCAATCGTCCAGCGCGCAGCCCCAGCCGATCACCACGTCTGCCGCCGCCATCAGATCGGCGGCACCGGGGGTGGCCAGCACGCCGGTGACGCCGAGGTTCCACGCGTCACCGCCGTACAGTCCGTGGGCTGCCAGCGAGGTGGCGAGCAGCGCGCCCGCGTGATCGGCCAGTCGCGCCAGTGTCCGTGCGGCGTGCACGGCTCCGCGTCCGGCGATGAACACCGGGCGGCGCGCGGACGTGAGCAGCTCGGCCAGGTGCTTGACCGCCGCGGCGTCCGCCAGCGGTACGGATGGCGGGTCGAATTCCGGTACTTCGCGATGCGGGCTCCCGCGATTGTCCGCTTGAACCCGGAGCACCACTGGGCGGCGACATGCTCGCGCGGCGCGCGACGCCTCGGTGACGAGCTTTATCGCCCGGTCCGGGCCGCCCACGTCCGCCACCAGAGTGCCTACCGCCTTGAGCAGGGACGACTCGGCCAGCGACAGGCCGGCGTCGGGACCATGAGAGGCGATCACGAGTAGCGGCGTTCGATTCCTCACGGCCTCAAGCAGTCCGGGTAATGCGGCGGCCAGGCCTCCTTCGTGATCGAGGGCCAGCGCGGCGAGGTGCCCGCCGATCCGGACGTACGCGCCGGCCATGACGGCGGCGCTCTGCTCATCGCGCGCCGTCACGGAGTCCAGCTGATGGCCGGCGAGAGCCATGGCCAGCTGAGCATCCATCCGGCCGGCCACGCGGAAGACGGTGCGCACTCCCCCGGCGGCGAGCGCCGACGCCAGAGCCGCGATAGGGTGATCCGGCTCGCCGATCACGGCGCCGGCGTTTCGCGGTCGAGCATGGCCAGGGCGGCGTCTATCTCCACGATCCCCTGCCGGGCGTAGGCGTGAATCGCGCGCATCCGCTCCATCGAGCGGATATCGGTCGTCCTCAGTAAGGGCACCGTGTCGATACGGCCGTCCCACTCCCCCGGCTGCCGGCTCTGGCCGGAGATCAAGGTGTCTCCGTTCGGCGCGAGAGCAGGCAATTGTGAACTGGCGGTCATGCGGGTCCTCCCAGGGGCAGGCTCGTCCGCGCGTCCGACGTGGTGGAGCGGACGCGACGGGGATCTGTCAGTACGGCCAGTTCGTCCTCTGCGGCACTGGCCATGGCCTCGAAGCGCGCGCGTTGCCGCAGGAGCGCCTCTCGCAGCAGGGCGATGTCCTCCGGTCGTGCCGTTGCGACCGCCAGGTCGGTGTCCTTGTTCGCGCTCTTTCCGGCGTGGTTCTGCCGGACCGCTCGGGCCAGCGCGCAACCGGCCAGCAGGACGATCGTCGTCATACACGCGAGGAGCACCTCGTACGGGCGATTGGCCGAGGGCGTGGTGGCGTTCGTCAGGTAGGCGAGCGCGATGGCCGGCCCGATGGCCGCGCCGAGGATGCGCGCGGTCGTGATCGTGCCGACCGCTTCGCCATAGCGGTGGGGGTCCACGGCGAGCGTCCCCGAGATCGTCGCGGCCGTGGTCAGGATGCCGAACCCGGCGCCCATGATGACCAGGGCCGCCATGCCGCCGAGTGGCGACATGCCGGAGATGACGAGTGCCAGGCAACCGATCGCACTGAGCAGGGCGCCCGCGTACACGGCCCAAGAGGTGCCGAGGCGACGGGTCAACCACGCCGCGAGGGGGCTGATCAGGGTGACCGCTGCTGACATGGGCGCCAGTACGAGGCCCGCTCCGGACGGGCTCATCCCGGCCTCGCGCAGCACCATCGGGCCCAGCACAAGGATGGTGAAGGCGACGAGTCCGTACAGCAGTGATGACCATGCGCCCCACCCGAAATCGCGACACCGCCAGAGCGGCCCGTCGAGCACGCTGCCCGGGCGCCGGCGGGAACGGGATGCCATGAGTCCGGCCCCGGCGAGCGATACGGCGACCGCGACCGCAGTGGAAGGCGAGGTCCATCCCCAGCTGCTGCCACAGGTGATGACCAGCACGAGGGCGGCGACGGCGGACGCCATGAGCGCCATACCGATGAGGTCCAGGCCTACCCGGTGCTCGGCCCGCGAGCGCGGCAGGAGCGGAACCAGCAGAAGCATGGCCAAAGCCGTCATGCCGATGGGCAGGCACAGCATCCGCCAGCCGAACTCCTCCAGCATCACTCCGCCGACGGCCTGCATGGTCAGCCCGCCAATGCCGGTGGCAGCGCCCCAGAGCGCCACAGCGCCACGGGACTGTTGTTCGCCGACACCTCCCAGGAGCAGCCCGAGGGCGGATGGCAGCATGAGCGCCGCTCCAACCCCCTGGGCCAGTCGCCCGGCAAGCAGCAGAGCCCACGTGGAGCCGAACGCCATGGTGAGCGCGCCGACCGCGAACGCGGCCAGACCGACGGCCAGGACGGCGCGCCGCCCGAACCGGTCCGCGAGACGTCCCGCTGGAATCAGCAAGGCGGCGATGGCTGCGAGGTAGGCGGTGGTCAGCAGGCTGACGTGCGCCACCGGAACGCCCTTGGCGATGGGATCGTGGCCGAGCATCGGCAGAAGCAGCGTGGAGGCCAGAGTGTCAGCCATCACCAGCCCGGCCACTGTGGCGCACACCCACTTCACTCGCCGTTGAGAGGATGGGCGTCGGTGCGCTGGACCCGCACCGGCCTTTGTCTGACGCCGCGATGCCGGCACCGGCTGCTCGGGTTGCGCGGTCACGACCATCGCGGGCTCGTCTCGGGCCACCTGCCGTGGTTGATGACGCTGACCGCGATCAATCGCTCCGTCAGTCCTGCCGCCGGACCACCCGCTACCAGCGGCGGCGGGTCACCCGGCTGGTCCGCGGCGGTGTGGGCGAGGAGCTGCCCCGCACGCAGCCAGGGCGTGGCCGCCGCGAGAACCCGGTAAGCGGCTTCTCGGCGGTTCTCCGTACGGTCGAGCTCACGCCGCATTGACGTGGCGACAAGCCTCGCCGACACCAGATGACCTTCGCAGGCTTGTGCGACCCTCGCTTCCAGCCCGATCACACGGGCCAGCAGCGTCTGATGTTCGGCCAGGTCGGAGTAGCGGCGCCATCCCTCGAGATCAGCCAGCCATCCCGGCCAGCGCAGCTGTTCCTGGACGTGGGCGAAGGCGACGGCAGCGATCGACTCGCCGTTGGTCCGCCCGGGTTGCCCCCATAAATGGGCACTCAAGGTGACGACGGATTGTGCCGTGGCCCAGTAGTCGCTCAGCTGGCCTCGTAGCGCCATGCGCAACAGACGCGCGCGGTGCATCAGGAACCGGGAGCTCCATCCCAGTACCACCAGCCCTTGGGCATCGTGTTCGATCTCGACGTGAAGGCCGAGCAGCTGCAGTTGGTGCTGGATGCGGTGCAGCGCCGCCCAAGAGGAGCTCGCCTGTGGCGCGGTGGTGTCCAGCCAGATCTGTACACCGCCGTCGACGGTGTCGCCTATCCGAACGGCGGATGCGTCGGGGAGGGTACGCCGGCAGACACGGTGGGCGACAGGAGTCAGTGAGTGTGAACCGAAAGAGGCTGACAGCCGGGGGATGAACGTCATGATGCATCTCCGAGTACGACTCGTAGACAGCAGTGATCAGTACCGAGCGCGACGCAGAGATCCGATCTCGCCCGCCTCGTTCACCAATAGATGGGTGACATTGCGAGCAATGCGCTCATTTAATGGTGAACACCATGTCTGGCAGTTGAGGGCTATGTCAAGATCTCTTACCCATGTATTGTTAGATTCCTGGATCAAGGCCTTCATGTATGGAGGTCCAGTGACGAGGAGCGGGAACCGTGAGGGACACCAATGAGACGGCTACGCCTCGCGAGCAGGAGCGGGAGCGAGTGATCGCCGAGCGGATTCAGCGCGCTCTGACCGGCAAGAGCGACAAAGAACTCCAGGCAGCGCTCGGCTGGAGTTCCAGCCAGGTCGGCCGTGCCAAACGAGGAGAAATGACCAATCCGACCGCCAAGACCATGGGGGCGCTGCAGACACTCTTTCCCGACATCCCGCTGGGCTACTGGGCAGGCGAAGCAGCCCCGTCCGCCGACGCGCCGCCTGCGGAGATGCTCGTCCTGACGCGGAGCATCGGGGACCTGGACGAGGAAGCACGACAGCAGATCGTTGACTTCGCGAACATGGTCCGGCGCGTACACGGCCTGCCTCCCGTGAACAAGTGACCGCCAACGACCCTCATCCCTGACCGCCCCCGGAGGATCAGATGTTCCGATTGCCGCGCCGGACACTGTACAAGCAGCTACAACGCGAGCACGCAGCGCTGTTGCGGCAGATCCCCGACCCCTTCGACGTGGATCAGTTCTGTGCCCTGCTGCGCCGCCTGACGGGCCGGAACGTCGTCACGCACCCTTTCGAACTGGGCCGGTTCTCACGACTGGACGCGTGCGGAGTGGGCGGCCTCTACATCCGGACAGGCGAACTGGACATCATCGGATACGCGGGCTACGTACCCGTCCCGCACCAGCTGATGATGATCTTCCACGAGGCCGCGCACCTGGTCTGCGGCCACTACCGGGAGCCCGAAGCCCGCCAGGGCATCACCGCCCAGACCATGGTCCCCTCCCCCGCTTCGTCCACCCCAAGACTGCGGATCCTGACCCGCAGCATCGGCGGGCTGGACGAGGAGGCCAAGACACAGATCGTCGAGTTCACGACCCTGGTCCAGCAGCTCCACGGCCTCCCCGCCGTCGCTGACCGGTCCGACCTCCAAGCCGTGATGGGCCGCACCCTCCGCGACAGGGGACGGCTGGAGAAGGAAGCCGACGCCCTGGCCATGGCCCTGGGAGATCGAGTACGCCGGGGCGGCCTCCAGAGCCTCAACCCCGCGCAGGGCGAAGCTCTTCGCGAACTCGCGGGACCCCTGCTTCACCCCTACCGTGATGAGTAGCGCGATCATCGCTCTGGCCCTGGTACCTATGTGGATCATCGCGCTTTTGCGCCTGCCCGGAATCCGCAGGTCACCCCGGCACTTCCTGATCGCCGTCGCGCTCACCAGCGGCTGCCTGAACGCCACCTTCGCACCCCAGCCCGCGGTCCACTCATGGCTGATCGAGACCAGCGGCCTGCCCGGACTCCCCTTCGCCGCCGAGATGGCCACCGGAATCATCGCCCTGTCAGCGGTCCACGGCTGGCTCCTGATGGGCCGGGCAGCCGACCGGCGTCAATCGATGACCGTCCTCTGGCGAACCTGGACGGTGGCCGGCACCCTCATCGCGATCACTTCGACCCTGGCCCTCACCCAGCATCTGAACAGCGCCTTCACCTACCACGCCGTCGGACACCACCACGCCTCACCCGCACAGATGATCACGCTCGCGGTGTACGAGGGATACCTGCTGTTCGTCTTCGTCAGCGCGACGATCTTCTTCACCCTGCTCGCCCGCACATCGGCCTCCCGGCTCACCAAGACCGGCCTCTACCTGATGGCCATCGGCAACTTGGGCGGCGCCCGCTCGGCATACACGCTGCTCTACCTGGTGCCCGACGCCCTACCCGGGATTCCGTCATGGCCCTGCCCATGGTCGGCCGACCTCGCGGGAGTCATCAACTACCCCGGCTACGCCCTGGGCTTCATCGGCCTGGCACTACCCGCGCTCGCGCTCCCGCTGCACTGGCACCGTGCTCGCCGCGACTTACGCCTGATCTCCCCGTTATGGCGGGCACTACGAACCGCCTACCCCGACGTGATCCGCGTCCACGAACACCTGCCGACCGGTGCCCTGCTCATCGCCGCGGTCACCGAGATCCACGACGCCCTCGGACTCCTGGCCGCCTGGCCGCAATCAACCGCCCTCCTCACCGAGGCCCGCACGGCAGCCGAAGCGGCCGGCCTGCCCGAGGACCGCATCGAGGCGGCCGCACACGCCGCATGGATCGCCGCAGCCCTCGCGCAGAAGCCCCATCTCTCGTCCGAACACAGCATGTGGGCCTACGGCCAGGCCGCCCCAGAGGACATCCCGGGCGGCATTTCCTGGATCGCCGCCATCGCCCGCGAATACAGCGCGGGCCCGCTCCCCCTCAGCTCGAGTGCCACGGCGTCCTGAATGGAAAAGTCATCCGGATGGTCACCACCTGACACCACGTCGCGATAGCCGTGACCGGCTTGCTGGGGCGCGGCGTTCCCTATTGCGGTGACTGTTTAGCAGCGTTGGCCGCCCAGCGAATCGATAACGGGCACGAGTTCGGCAGAGGTGGTGCGGCGTCAAAGGTCCTCGAATGCCTCTTCGACCCAGCCGCGCACCAGATGGTGCTCGGGGTAGAAGTAATCCGTGAGGAGTGTCTTGACTTGGGATCGGAACTCGCGGGAGAGCCGTTCGCGGTCGGCGGCCAGTTGCCGCAGCAGACGGGACACGTAGGCGGTCCGGGCCGGCGAACCCTCGTCAGGGCGGCTGTGATGGATAACTGTCAGGCAGTCTTCGTAGGCTTGTTGTAGATCACTTGTACCGGTGGGGTCGCTAGAGGCCAGCCAGACGCGGGTCAAGGCGTTGGTGACGGACATTGCCAGGTCGGGGTTCACCACCCCGATCGCGGTGGTGGCCTCGACGTCTTCAGGACCTTCCATATCGCCGTAGTCCAGGGCGGTGACCAGCGCGCTGAGCGAGTGCCAGGCGAAATCCTCGCCGACATCACAGGTGAAATAGCTCTCTCTGAACAGGTCGTGCGTACGGTTGCGGCGCCAGCCGTACCATTCGCGCATCTCGTGACCGGGAGGCGCGAAATGCATCCAGAAGACGTCCGGTTCGGGCGGACTCCAGAGATCCTCACCACGCACGCCTATCCTGACTTCGCGATCGTCCGCGTGCCAGGTACGCTCCAGTGAGAGGAAGGCCGCGAGGTATTCCCATGCCTCCGCTGTGAACTGGGATCGCCACAACAGTGCGTGTCGGGACCATGCGAGCGCTGGGAATCTCGCCTCGGGAAACAGTTCATGCCCGTATACCGGCCCTCCGATGATGACGATCAGTAGCAGCAGGTTTGCCGCGTAGGCGGCGTGGCGGGCGGGCTCGCGGAGTTGTTCCGGCCGGTAGGAAGCATGAGTCGCGCTGCCGTGAGCTGTCAAAGAACCGTGAAACGCGGTGAGCAGTAACTCGCGTAACAGCGGCCGGCGGTCGTCGCCCACCTGGCCGGCGAGCTGCTGGAGGAAGTCGATTATCTGGCCTCGGCTGGTCAGCGGAGCGAAGGAGAGCAGCGTCCGGACGAAGCCGTCGTCCGCTGTACGCCTCCTCCGCGCGGAGGCAACCGCAGCAAGGTCGAGCAGTTCGCGCAGGATCAGCCGGGCGACGAGGAACTCGCCGAAGGTCGCGTGCAGAAATTCGCAGGTGGTGAGCCTGGCGTCCTTGCGCAGCGCTTGTGCTTGGTGGATGAAAAAGAAGCGGCCGATGACCTGCTGGCCCGGGCTCGGCGGGGCATGGAAGTCGCGTGCGGCGCGCTCGGCGACGGGCGCGAGAGACAGCGCGAGCAGGTCGGCCGACAGCTCGTCCTCGGTGACCCACTGGCGGCCCCGGTTGAACATCGCGAAGCCCGCGATCGACAGCCGCAGCAACTCGTTGTCGATCTCGGCCTCCAGCGGCGCGCCCGACAGTTCCGGACGGTTCTTGCGCAGCTCGCGCTCGGCGAAGCTGCGCAGGATGCGTTCGTACAGGTCGGCATGGTCGAGCGTCTGGGCGTGCCGTTGCAGCGCGTTGTCGGTGGCGTCGTACAAGGCAAGCATCAGCAGGAGCAGCGGCTGTGCGGCGAGTTCCGGCTGACGCAGCGCCGCCTCGGCCGGTAGCGGGTGCAGGCCGCGCGTAGCCAGGTGCGCCGTATTGTGCTGATTCCAGACGTCCAGCCACTGCTCGACCTGCTGGTCGGTGAACGGCTCCAGCCTCAGAGCGGTCGCGCCGCCGCTTGGGACGCGGGCCCGGTCGGCGACAGCGATGCGGCTGGTGACCAGGACGGCGACCGGCCGACCCTGATCGGCTTCGCGCTCCTGAAAGCGTACGACCTGCTCCAGATAATCTGTCTGCCCAATGCCGGTAGCCTGCAGCAACTCGTCGAACCCGTCGAGCAGGACAACCGGCAACGCGCCACCCGCCTGTCCGGCCAGAGCGGGCCAGGTCAGGTTCTCGCCGGTCGCGTCCCTGATCGCGTACTCGATCTGGGACTGCAAATCCGTGTCGGCCGGGACGTCACGCAGCGCCACCCGCACGGTCAGGAAGTCGGACGCAGGCAGCCGCGCCGCCAAGACCTGCGTGAGCACCGACTTCCCCGATCCCGGCTGACCGAGCACGATCAGTGGGTGCTGGGTGGCAGCGATCGAGGTCAGATGAGTGACTAGGAACTCCTGCAGGTCAGCTCGTACGTCGTGGTCAGCCCACCACTGCTCCTGGTCCAGGCGTGAGGCGTGGTTGACCTCGGCGACCTTGAACTGCGGATTCACGTACGCGACGGCCAGCGAGGGGATGAGCAGTCCCTCGGGAACGTCGCCGGTGGCCACCACGGGGCGTTCGAGGACCCGGTGGTAACGCCTGGCCAGGAGCGCGCGCCGCTCCCCCATGGGCACAGTGCCGGAAGCGATTTGCTCCAGGATCCGCCCGAGCCCTTCCAGCCCAGCGTGCAATCGCAGCAGCCCGTCCTGCGTGACGAGATGGTCGAGCCGGTTCGCCCAGAACGCCACCTCGGGGAAGTCAGCGGCCAGAGCTCGCAGATGGTGCTCGTAACGGCGCATCGCCGCCTGCGGCACGTCTTCGGTCAGCACCCGGATGATCTCATCCGTGGAGTCTCCGCCCAGGTAGGCGACCAGCCGCTCGCTAAGGGAGACGTAGAAAGCCCACAAGGTTTGCGGCATGGCCGCGTCCCCGGGGCGCGCTGGCTCCCCGGGGACGTCGCTGTCGTTGAGCACGCCGACCAGGTCTTTGAGCCGGTCCGAGGAAGGCCGTACTCCGGCCGCCAGGCCGACCTGCGCGGATCTGTCCAACCGCACCCCTCGTCCGGTGTCGAAGGAGGCCGTTGCGGAGCTGACCGCCTCGAAGTAGCCCGTCAGGACGATCACCTTGTGGGCGGCGATGAGCCGCTCAGTTCGGTCAAAACGTCCCAGGCCACGCAGCCGGTCCGCCAGACCACTGACCAGATCGCCGCTGAGGCGCGCCAACTCGCCCTTGGCGTCGAAGAGGCTGAGCGCGAACTCGGCGCCGCCACCGGTGGCCGCCAGCAACAAACCGCCGGTCAGCCTGTCCAGTGCGGCGACCAGGGCACTGTCAGAGCCGCCCAGAAGTTTCACGGCATCGGCATAGCAGAGTCTGTCCGGCATCGGAGCCCTCCTCACGCCCACCCACTGTCCATGCTGACCGACAGAATCAGCGCCGTACAGCAGCCCGGCGACGGACTCCGCTTGCTAGAGGAACCGGTGGTCCCACTTGCGTCGGTGTTGCAGGCGAGGCGACCAGGGCTGGAAGGCCAGAACCGGTGAACGTCCCGACACGTGGACGCCTCCTCAACCAGTCGCCTCGGCGCGTCTCTTCAATGCCTGATTGAGCTGCTCGAACACCGGCTCGAAGCGGCGCAGCATCGACCACATCACAGGAGCGATGGCCCCGGTCATGGTCTCGCGATGGAGGAGATGAGTGCCGCCACGCTCTGCATCGGGCGACAGGATGAAGTCGTGGACAGAGCTACCGACGCCTCGCGCCAGCATGGTGGTTCGCCAAGCAAGACGCCGTGGCGCAGTCGCCTCCTCCACTATCGCGCGCATCGGCATGACGACGCGCCCTCCGGGCCACATGGCGGTGGGCAGCGTGAGGCGACTCCCCACAACTGCGGTGCCGCGCATCCTCGGAACCAGCGGATTCCACTCGCCATAGGCGTCGAAGTCACAAAGGATCTTCCATACCTGGTCGGGTGATGCCGAGATGTGAGTCTCCGTTCGGATTTGGTGCACGCCTCACCTCGCGGGGTGTCGTCACTCGACTATGACGGAGATCTCCGCCATAGATGAACATGATGCCACCATACATGGAGGAACGATCTTGGTATAGAACGAACCGGATCAATCGCGCTGATGGCGGCCCCACATGCCAACGACCTCATCCAGTGATCCGAACGCAAGGACATGGCTCGGGGGTGGCCGTGTTCGCGGTTGGACTACCGGCCCGTCCCCGCGTGCGCGGAAGCCCATACTGGGGTCATCGGCAGGTTCATGCGGACCAGTCCGGAACATCCCCGCATGCCGTACCGACTCGCGGATTTTATCGATCTTCGTCGCGCTGTAGGGGACCATCCCCGCGCGTGCCGGGCCGATTTCGGGCTCACGTGCGCGATCATCGTGCTCGTCGGACCATCCCCGCGCGGGGACGGTCCTGCCCTGCCTGTGAGTTCCCCCGGTTAATGGCCAGGAGGTCCCGGCGTTATCTGGCCGAGCCGGCGGAATCGTGTGAGCTCAGCCGAAGCATATGCGAGGGCCTCGCGTGCCTGGCACGACGTCCCCTTGGCTGACGCTAATGTCCGATCATGGGGTGATGCGGGGGGCCAGACCGCATGCGTGCGGCGGCCTTGAGTGCTTTCCGGCGCGGTCCGAGAACGCCTGCCTACCCTCCGGCAAATTGCGAGACATTCGATGCGTTATTGAGTAATCACATTGTGTGATCTTGTTGGATGAACGATGATGCCGGTATACGCGCACATGTGCCGGTATAAGGGCGGGGCCGGAGTCGCGGGGGACAGGTAGTCAGGCTTGGTGCGCGTCGAGCATTTGATCAGTGATGCGCGAAGGGCGGGTTCGTGCCGATGGCTAAGGGTGCGGGGATAGGGCTGGCAGAGACGCTGCGTCAGGTACGCGCGGAACTCGCCCAGGCGCAGGAAGAGGGCGCCGGTCAGCGGCTCCGGTTCAAAATCACCGAGGCCGAGCTGGAGCTTGCGGTGGTGGTCGCCAAGGAGGCGGTTCCCGGCGCCAAGGTGAAGGTCGAGGTGGTGGGGATCGGCGGGGTAGAGGCCGGTGGTGAGGCGAAGCTGGCCAGGGAGTCGACGCACCGCCTCACCCTGACGCTGGCCGTCACCGATACGGCGATGCCGAACTCTCCCGAGGCGATCATCACCGATGACGACAGCGACGACTGGGGTGAGGAGGAGGGGTAGCCCGCCATGACGTCGTTACCCGCTGTGGAGTTCAGTAGGTTGGTCGACGTGCGAGCCGGCGGCGAGAAGATCGCCAGCAAGGGCAGCGGGTACCTCATCAGTCCGACGCTGATCCTCACCGCTCGTCACGTGGTCGTCGACTCCGCTACCGACGAACAAGCGTGGCCGAGAATCGAGGTCCGGGTCGGAGACCCGGCCCAGCGCTCCGGCGGGCGGGCGGAGCGGGCCACGTGCGCGTGGATCTCCGCCGATCCTGACGTCGACGCGGCGCTGCTGCGGCTGGAGGAGCGGCGCTCGATCCCGCCAGCACGCTGGGGAGTCATCACCGGAGCCGCGCCCGGCATCGCCTGTACCGCGATCGGGTTCCCGCGGTTCGCCCTCCACCGCGGCGAACACGGCGGGCAGAGCGAGGGGGGTAAGCAGGGTCTACGGCGTCAGACCGACCAACTGCAGGGCCAGTTGCATCCAGGAGATCTTCGTGGCAGTGGCCGGTACGTCGTCCGGCTGGACGCGCATGCCGCACCGGAGCAGGTCGGAGACGTGGTGCAGTGGTGGTCGGGCATGTCCGGCGGCGCGCTGATGTGCGCCGGGCTGCTGACCGGAGTGATCGCCTTCGATGACACGCTGTTTCGCGGTGGGCGGTTGCGGGCGCTCCCGTCGGAGCGGCTGCTGGCCTGTCCGGAGTTCACCCGTCTGATCACCGACGATACGGGGATTGCGCCGGTGCTGGAGGCCGTGGAGTTCGCCGGATTGTTCCGGGACCCGACCGAGCGGCCGGTGATCCGCACGCTGGGAGACCTGCTGCGGGCCGAGGTGGCGGCCGTCCCGTTTCACGGCCGCGCGACTGAGACTGCGGAGCTGGCCATCTGGCGGGCGCGCCCGGCCGCTTTGGCGGTGCGGCTGGTACACGGCGAAGGCGGTCACGGCAAGACACGGCTGGCCCGGGAGTTCGTGGAGCGTTCCCGGCGCAAAGGCTGGCTGGCGGGCTTCTTCGATCCGCGCCTGCCGCCTGAGAAGCGGGCGGTGACGGCGCTCGGCCACAGCGACCGGCCGGTCCTGCTGGTGATCGACTACGCCGAAACCGATCCCGCCGTGGTCCAAAAATTGATCGATATCATCGTCGTCCAACGCCGCAACCGGCAACCGCTCCGGCTACTGCTGCTGGCCCGCACGGCGGGACAGTGGTGGAAGGCCCTGGCCGCGGGTTTGACGAAGGCGGGCTGCTCCCCCGATGAGCCGATTCGGCTGGCGGCCCTGACCCCACCCGGGCGTGGCAGGCGGGAGCGGGACTTCACCGACGCCGCGCGCTCGCTGGCGCGCCTGGCTACGCTCCTGCCCGACCTGCCCGCGGCGGACTGGACCGCGATCGCCGGCACCCTGCCGCTTCCCGATCTGGATGACCCCCGCTTCGGCAAGGCGCTCAACCTGCAGATGGAAGCCCTGCTCGCGCTGCTCGAACAGCGGGACCCGGGCACTGTCGTACCGGGCCTGAGCAGCGAAGAACGCTTCTACCGGCGGCACATCGAATACCTCGACAAAGTCGCCAGGCGCCGCGGCCTGGACAAGCAAGGCATCCTGTCGGACGATCCCGACGACAGTATCCGGCCGCTGCTGGCATCCCAGGCCCGCCAACGCTCCTTGGGCGGCCTCATCCTCCTGGGCCCCTGCGATCCGGCGACCGCAACCAACCTCGGCGAGCTGGCGTGCTCAGCCGGCACCGCCCAGAACGCGCCGTTCGTGACCGGCTGGCTCGCCGACCTCTACCCCCAAACCCAACCGGCCCCCGACCACCCCGGGCAAGACGAGGAAATGGAGCCGAGTCTGGGGCAGGTCCAGCCGGACCCGCTCGCCGAGTTGATGATCAGCGAAATCCTGCGCGAACAGCCCGACCTGTTCGACCCGCGACCGGCGAGCCAGAGTGGAGGAGCGCCGCAACTCGGCACGCTCACGTCACCGCTGCCCGGCTCCGAGAAAGTCCTCATCAATGAGACCGCGCGGGCCTACCAGGCATTGACCCTCCTTGCCCGGGCCGCCGTCAACCACGAGCACGTCGCAGCGCACGTGCGTGACCTCATTCATCTCCACCCCACCACCTTCGGCGCCGCCGCCCCCTGGGTCGCCCTGGTCACAGAATGGCGCCGCCCGCTGCTAGAGGGCTTCATCGCACTGGCCCGCACGAACGCAGCGGTATTCGACGAGCACATCACACCTGTCCTGAATGCTCTGCCCCGCCAATCGGTCCAATGGGCCTATACCAGCTCCCTGATGAGCGATCTGTCCGTCGAGATCTACCGAGAATTGGCCGAGCTCAACCGCGACGCCTATCTGCCCGACCTGGCGATGTCGTTGAACAACCACGCCATCCGGCTGGCGGAGGTGGGGCGGCGGGCCGAGGCGGTGCCGGTCAGCGAGGAAGCCGTCCGCCTGCGCCGGGAACTGGCCGAGCTCAACCGCGACGCCTACCTGCCCGACCTCGCCGGCTCGCTGAACAACCACGCCAACCGGCTGGCGGAGGTGGGACGGCGGACCGAAGCGGTACC
>NZ_BAAAMU010000118.1:0-32152 GCF_039529435.1 Nonomuraea maheshkhaliensis | reverse complement strand
GCCTGGCCTCCTCGGCGGCCTGCTCCATCTCCTCGGCGCGCCGCACCGCGCCCTTCGCCCGCTCGCGGGCGTCGTGCAGCTTGGGGCGCAGGTCGGAGTTCTCCGCGCGGGCCGCCCTGATCTGCTCGCGCAGCCGGTCGGCCTCCTCCTTGGCGGCGGTCTTCTGCGTGGCCAGCTGCTCGCGCAGCCGGGCCACCACCTCCTCGCGCTCCGAGCCCTCGGCCGCGACCGCGGAGCGCTCCAGGTCGGCGCGGGCGGTCTCGATCATCTCCTCCCAGCCGGGCGGCCGGGTGAGATAGGCCGCCGCGGCCACGAGCACGGGATCGGCGGCGGGCGGCACGTTGCCCTCGGCCAGCGAGGCGACCAGCTCGGGCCAGCCGGCGGCCACCGACTCGGCGACCAGCTCGCGGAACTTCTTGTCGTTCTCCAGCTGCGCCGCGATGGGCGCGCTGCCGAGTTTGGCCCGTTTGCGGGACTCGAACTTGGCGATGCCGCGCAGGGGCGGCGGCACGGAGGCAGCGGGCATCGTCCCGAGGACCTGAGAGGCCAGATCGACCACGTTGAGCCGCACCTGCTCGGGAAGCGGGCGAGACAGGCCTTCACCCGCTGAACTCATCCCACTTGTCCCTTCGTGACATGCCCTTTCAGACAAGGGTACGGCTGTTGCGTACCTGACCGTAACGACCACTCCTATATGGACAAGCGCTTGCTAGGCGGTATACGACTGTCGAAGGGCAGGTGTCCATCCGGGAGGTTCGTCGTGACGGAGCAGATGCGCACCTCCACCCGTGACCTGGAAGAACTGCGCCGGCGCGCCACCGTGTGGCTCCGGTCCAAGGTCGGCGACAGCGCCACGGTGTCCGAGATGTCCAGGCCGTCGGAGAACGGCATGTCGAGCGAGACGCTGTTCTTCACCGCCACCTGGAACGGGCGCGCCACACGCTGCGTGGCCAGGCTCGCACCTGCACGGGAAGCCGTTCCCGTCTTCCCCTCGTACGACCTGGAGTCCCAGTTCGCCATCATGCGCCTGGCCAGGGAAAAAGCTGGGATTCCAGCGCCGCGCACCCTCTGGTTCGAGCCGGACCCGGGGCCGCTCGGCACGCCGTTCATCGTCATGGAGCGGGCCGACGGCGAGGTGCCGGCGGACGTGATGCCGTACACGTTCGGCGGCTGGCTGTACGACGCCTCGCCCGAGGACCGGCGCCGGCTGCAGGACGGCAGCGTGGCCGTGGTGGCCGCGCTGCACCGGACCGCGTTCACACCGGCCGAGCTGGCCCCGTTCAGCGCTCCCGGGCTGCGCGCGCACGTCGACGCGCAGCGCGCCTACTACGAATGGGCGCACGGCGCGTACCGCATCCCGTTGCTGGAGCGGGCGTTCGACCGGCTGGAACGGCTCTGGCCCGACGATCCCGGCACCGACGTGCTGCTCTGGGGCGACGCAAGGATCGGCAACCTCATGTTCCAGGACTTCACGCCGGTCGCGGTGTTCGACTGGGAGATGGCCGCCGTGGGGCCGTGCGAGCTGGACCTGTCCTGGATGATCTTCTTGCACCGCTTCTTCCAGGACCTCACCGCCAGTGCCGGCCTGCCCGGCATGCCGGACTTCATGCGCGCGGAAGACGTCTGCCGCACCTATGCGGACCTGACCGGGCACGAGCCGCGCCACCTGCACTTCTACGAGCTGTACGCCGCCCTGCGGCACGGCATCGTCATGGCCAGGATCTGGCAGCGCAGGATCCACTTCGGCGAGCAGACCAGGCCGGACGACCCCGACGACATGGTGCTGCACCGGGCCACCATCGAGGAGCTGCTGGCCGGCTACGAACCCGCGTCGTAGACGAGCAGCGCCACCTGGACCCGGTTGTTGAGCTCCAGCTTGGTCAGGATCCGCGAGACGTGCGCCTTGACCGTGGGCACACTCATGAACAGCTCGCGCCCGATCTCGGCGTTGGACCTGCCCTGGCCGACGGCCATGGCGACCTCGCGCTCCCGCTCGCTCAGCCGGTCGAGCAGCTTCCTGGAGCGCTGGGTGCGCTCGTCGGCGCCGCCGTCGGACACGTGGGTGATGAGCTGCCTGGTCACCGCCGGCGACAGGATCGGCTCGCCCGAGGCCACCTTCCTGATCGCCTGCACCAGGTCGCCCGGCGCGATGTCCTTCAGCAGGAACCCGGCCGCCCCCGCGCGTAGCGCCCGCAGCACCTGGGCGTCGGCGTGGAACGTGGTCAGCACCACCACCTCGGGCGGCGCGGCCCTGCGGCGCAGCGTCTCGGTGGCGGTGAGCCCGTCGATGCCGGGCATGCGGATGTCCATCAGCACGACGTCGGGCCGGTGCTCGGCCACCAGGGGCGGCACCTCGGAGCCGTCGCCGGCCTCCGCGACGATCTCGATGTCGGCCACGCCGCCGAGGATCATCGACAGCCCGGCGCGCACCATCGCGTCGTCGTCCACGATCAGCACCCTGACGGGCGGCGCGCCGGCCTGCTCTCCAGCGGGCGTGCTCATGTGTCGTCCTCCCGAGTCGTCTCCACCGGCCACGGCAGCCAGGCGCGTACCACGAACTCCCCCTGCGGCGTCGCGCCGTGCTCAAGCCGGCCGCCCGCGAGCTCGGCCCGCTCGGTCAGCCCGATCAGCCCGGCTCCCGCGCCCGGGATGCGGCCGGGAAAGCGCGCGGACTGGCGCGCCCACAAGGGGTTGCCCACCTCCACCGACAGCCCCTTGCCCGGCTCGCCCGCCACGGCGACGCGCACCGGCGCCCCGCCCGCGTGCTTGCGCGCGTTGGTGAGCGCCTCCTGCACGATGCGGTAGAGGTTACGGCCCAGCCCCTCCGGCGCGCCGGAGACCCGCAGGTCGAGCCGGACGTCCATGCCCGCGTGACGGCACTCCTCGACCAGCGAGGGCAGGTCGGCGAGCGTGGGCTGCGGCCGGTCGGGCACCACGTCGTCGCCGTCGGGCGCGGAGTGGCGCAGCACGCCGATCACCTCGCGCAGGTCCTGCAGCGCCAGGTGGGCGTTGGTCCTGATGGCCCCGGCCGACCTGGCGATCTCGGCCGCGGGCGCGTCGGGCCGGAACTCCAGCGCGCCCGCGTGCAGGCTGAGCATCGAGATGCGGTGGGCCAGCACGTCGTGCATCTCCCTGGCGATGCGCTCGCGCTCCAGCCGCTTGGCCTCCTCGGCGGCGCCGTCGGCGCGCTGCCTGAGCGACCAGACGAGCTGGCGCCTGGCCCTGACCACGACGCCCCAGGCGAAGATGGCCAGCACGGCCGCCACGCCGAACGCCGCCGCCCAGCCCTTCTCCACGTCGGTGGGCGGCCGCAGGGTGACATAGGGGACCAGGGTGAGCAGGTTGAACAGGGTGATCGGCCCCGACACCTTGAACGGCCGGTGCACCGCCACCGTGAACAGCGCCACCACCGCGGCGCCGCCGGCCAGCTCCAGATAGGACGAGAGCAGGCCGCTCACCACCGCGAGCGCGACCGGCCACCTGCGCCGCAGCCACACCGACACGCACGACAGCGCCCCCGTCACCTGCTCGGCCGCCATCAGCGCGTTCGGCTGGTCCTGGGCGTCGAGCTCCACCAGGGAGTAGAAGGTCAGCGCGCAGGCGAACAGGAACATGGCGGTGTCGACGATCCAGTCGCGGGTCGAGCGCCGCACCCGCCCGCCCGCGCTGCCGTCGCCGAGCAGCACCGACGGCAGCGCCCACCGGTATTCGGGGGCGCGGAGGCCGTCTTCCAGCGGTCGCGTCACGTTCATCGAGGTTACGGCCTGTCCGGGCGCGGCGACAGCGACCAAAGTCGGTGTCCGCGCAGACCTCAGGCGGACGCGGGCGCTGTGCCGGCGCGATGAGACTGACGGCATGCAAGCGGCATTGACGGCAATCGGCTGGCTGCTGCTCCTCCAAGGGGCAGGCGGCTTGATCAACTCGCTGCTGGGCTGGTGGTGGTGGGCGCGCGACCTGCTCGTGGTCAACCTCCTTCCCGTGCTGCGGGGATATGAGGTGTTCGTCTCCATCGTGCTCGGCGTGCTCGGCTTCGTGCTGCTCGCCGTCAGCGCGTCCGCGAAGCGGGCGGAGGAGGAGGGAAGATGAGCGCGACCACATTGCGGCCGCCGCGGCACCGGGCCGATCCGCGGGCGGTGGCGTGGTGGACGGTGCAGTGGCTGATCCTCATGGTGCCGGTGGCGGGGGCGGCCGTGGCGGCGTACTGGTTCCTGACGGAGCGGCCGCTCTGGCTGGGGGTCGCGGCCGCGGCGTTCGCGGCGGGCTGCCTGCTGCTGGCCGTGGTGGCGCCGCGGGCGGCGTACCGGGTGGAGCGGTGGGAGGTCACCGACCAGGCGGTCTACACGCGCAAGGGCTGGCTGACGCACACCTGGCGGGTGGCGCCGATGTCGCGCATCCAGCGGGTGGACACCGCCAGAGGGCCGGTCCAGCGGTTGTTCGGGCTGGCGGACGTGACGGTGACGACGGCGTCGTCGGCGGGGGCGGTCAAGATCGAGGCGCTGGACCACGAGGTGGCCGCCGACCTGGCCGAACGCCTGACCGCGCGCACACACGCCACACAGGGGGACGCGACGTGACCACCCACCGCCACACCACGACCGCCCGCTCCCCGGGCCATGAGGCCGGACCCATCGAGGGGGCCGGCGTCGGCGCCACGCCCGACGCCGACGCGGATCTCACGGCAGCGGCCGGCGGCGCCGCGGAAGCGGGCGGCGCGGCTGAAGCCGGGGGCATGGACGAGCTTGGAGGGGGTGAGTGGCGGCGGCTGGCGGGGCGGAGTCCGTGGGCGTCGGGGGTGAAGTCGCTGGCCCTCGTGGCAGGGGCGGTGGCCGGGATCCTGCGGTTCCTGGCCGGCCGGGACTGGCCGTTCTGGGGGATCGTCGCGGGCTGCGCGGGCGCGGCGGCGCTGATCGTCGCCGGCGTGGCCGCGTACGACGTGCTCCGGCTGCGCGCGGCCCGCTGGCGGCTCACCCCCGAGCGCCTGGAACTGCGCTCGGGCGTCACCACCCGGCGGCACCGCTCGCTCCCGCGCGACCGGGTGCGCAGCGTCGACCTGCGGGCCGATCCCGTACGCAGGGCGTTCGGCCTGACCGTGGTCAAGGTCGGCACGGGCGAGCAGGCGGGCGACGACACCGAACTCGTCCTCGACCCCCTCGGCAGGGGCGAGGCCGAGGCCCTGCGCCGCGTCCTGCTGCACCAGGGCGAGCCGGCCGAGCGGGCGGACGGGCCGCTGGCGGAGCTGAGCTGGTCGTGGATCAGGTACGCGCCGCTGTCGGTGTGGACCTTCACCGGCGCGGCGGTGGTGCTCGGCGCGCTGTACAAGGCGCTCGACGCGTTCGGGCTGAAGCGGGTCACCGGCCGGGTGGCGGCCGGCGTGTGGGACTGGGTGGTGACGCTGCCGCTGCTCGCGGTGCCCGTGCTGCTGGCGGCCAACCTGCTGGCCGGGACGGTGGGCGCGGTCCTGCTGTTCGCCGAGTCGTGGGGCCGCTACCGCCTCGAACGCGAGCCGGGCCGGCTCCGGGTCCGGCGCGGCCTGCTGACCACCCGCTCCCTCACCCTGGAGGAACGCAGGCTGCGCGGCGTGGAGATCGGCGAGCCGCTGCTGCTACGGCTGGGCGGCGGGGCCAGGGTCAGGACCGTCGCCACCGGGCTGGGCACGTCGAACGGCGACGAGAACGACGACGCCGCCGCGCTCACCCCGCCGCTCCCCCGTGCCCTGGCCTGGCGGATCGCCGCCCTGGTCGCCGGCGCGGGGCTGCCCGCGCTGACGCCGCACCCGCCGGCCGCGCGGCGCAGGCGGATCGTCAGGGCGGTACTGGTGACAGCCCTGACGACGGCGCTGATGACGGCGCTGATGACGGCGCTGGCGTCGGTCGCGACTCTGGGAGCGGCTGCTCGGGCGGCATCGGTCAAGGACTCGCTGGACGGCTGGGGCTGGGCGCTGCCCGTGGTGGTGCCCGTGGTGGTGCCAGTGGTGGTGCCAGCGGTGGTGCTCGCGTGCGGGCTGTGGCTGGCGGTGGCGGGCGCCGCGAGCCTGGGGCACGCGCTGAGCTCCCGGCATCTGGTCGTCAGGCGGGGTGCGGTGGCCAGGCGGACGGTCGCGCTGGAACGCAGGGGCATCGCGGGCTGGACGATCACCGAGTCGTACTTCCAGCGGCGGGCCGGGCTGGTGACCGTGCGCGCCACGACGGCGGCGGGCAAGGGTCACTACGAGGTGGTGGACGTGGGTCGCGGCGACGGGCTCGACCTGGCCGATCGGGCGGTGCCGGGGTTGCTCGCGCCGTTCCTGAGCCGGTGATCGCCGGTCCCGGTCCGGTGATCACCGGACCGGGACCGAGGAGAGCCCGGCCAGGATCCGGGCGATGGTGGGAGCCGCGCGATCCCCCATGGCTTGCCCATGCCCCTGTACTGGACAAACGTCATCGCGCGGCTCAAGCGCTTGCAGATATAACAGTATTTGTCCCGCTTGCAACCGGGTTGCAGCCTCATTAACCGTTGACGCATGTCTCCAGTCAGGGAGACGATCCAGCCCGTGTCGACTGGAGCGGCGCCGGCCTGCCGCGCCCTCACCTGCCGCGCCGGCGGCCGTACGATCATCGACGGCCTCACCCTGCCTTCGCCCCCGGCGAGCGGGTCGCGCTCATGGGGCCGTCGGGTTCGGGCAAGACGACGTTGCCGACCACGCCGGCCGGGCTGCTCCCGCCTGCCGGCGGCCCGGTCCTGGTGCGGGGCGTTCCGCTGGACGAGTGGCGGCAGTAACCGGGAGTTGCGGGATGTGACCCTGCAAGCTCGCCGAGCATCGCGGTAAGCGCCCGTGACCGCCGGGGCGCCTGGCCGGCGCTCTCTGCGGTAGGCGGTCGTCGGGCTTCCTGCGGGTGCGGGGTGTCGCTGGATCAGGTGCCCGTCGGTGAGGGCTCCGTGGGCGTCGGCCGGCCAGGTGTCCCCGGTTGCGGCCCCGGCGTCATGCCGGGCATTTGCGGGATGCAGGGCATGTTCTGCTGCCCGAACCACTGGGTCAGGTACTGCCGCATCGTGCGGATCTCTGCCCACTGGTCGTCGCGGACCTTGCGAGCGAAGGCGGCGACCTCGGGATGCTGCGCCTGGCCGTGCATGAGGAGCTGCTGGGACAGCATGATCGCCATCATGTGGTGCGGGATCATGTGCTGTAGGAACGTCTGGTCGAGCTGGTCGCCGGAGAGCCCTGACAGGTCGGGCATCGTGGTCCCGCTCGGGCTCGGCGCCGGGCTCTGCCGGTACCACTGCTCCAGCCAGCCCTTCATCTGGGCGACCTCGGCGGTCTGCGTCGTGACGATCGACTGCCCGAGCTGCCGCATCTCGGGCCTGCCGGACCGTTGCAGCTGCCGGGCCGCGGTGATGGCGTCCTCATGGTGCGGCACCATCTGCGACAGGTAGTCGTACTCGCTGGTGACGGGATGCATCTGCCCCATGCCCGGGCACGTGGGCTGCGTACCTGTAGGGCTCGGGGACGGCATCGGCGGAGATGCCATGGCCGCCCCGGCGGCCCCCGACCCGGTGGTGATGGCGGCCAGGAATGCTCCAGTGGCCATCGCGGTCTTCATGCAGTGTCGCTTCATGCGTCCCCCTCACGCCGACTCGACACCTCCTACGGTAGCTCCGCCGCTCCGAGCGGTCGGCCGGCAGGTCCGCCGGCCCTTGGCCGGAGTGCCCGCCGGGGCGGGGCCCGCTCCATGCCGATCTCCGGCGCAGGCCGCCGCCTGGTGGCCACGGCGGCTTGAACGGCGAGTACCGCCCAGGCGCTCGTCAAGCTTTGGCAGGGTCACCAATTCCTTCCCATATAGGACAAAAAGTCCCTGCCGGTACGGCCGGCCACCCGCACAGAATGGACGAGATCGAACACATCCCTGGTGATGACGATGATGTGGTGGGGTTACGACCACACGAGTGGCCGAGGTTCTGCTCGGCATGCTGGACGGCGCACCCGATCTCGACGCCGCTCGCCGCGGCCAGACGGTGATCGGCGACATGCACTGCTTCGGCGCCACCTTTGGGCATCTCCCTGCTCGCCTGTGATCACTGAGCGTAAGCAGGTCAACCCAAACCCATCATCTAGTCGCCCGCGGGACGGTCGGCCAGGGCCTGGAGGTACGCCTTGGCCAGGGTGAGCGCGCCCGGCATGGCCTCCTTCTCCGGCATGAGCTCGACCTTGGGTGAGTTGGTCGCCTCCCCCTCGGGCCGCCGGTGGCCGGAGTAGTCGACCCGGACCACCACCGCGCCCTCGCGGATGACGATCGAGCCGCTGGCCGCGGCGACCTCGCCGTTCCTGGTCTGCACGTACTGCTGGTACGCCTGGTCGCCCAGCCCCTCGGCCTCGCTCAGCGGGCCCCACCTGATGTTGCCCAGTGAGGAGCCCGCGGTGGTCTTGGCGCGGCCGTACCCGCTGGCGTAGTACGACTTGGCCGCGGTCTCGTCCACCGCGCCCGCCCGGTTCGTGAACCGGTGGACGGTGATCAGCGCACTGCGGATCTTCTTCTCGCCGTCGCCGCCGGGCACGTCGAGGTTGAGCCAGCGGCACTCGGTCTGATTGTCGGCGCCTGCCTGGGTGCCCCGCGCCCGCGTGGTGGGCTCGGGCACGAGCCGCGTGGCCGTATCCGTCACGGCGCCGCAGTCGGCGGGGAAGGAGGCCAGCACGGTCGGCGAGGGCGTCGGCTCGGCGCTCGGCGAGACCGTGGCCTCGGCCGACTTCCCCGCCTGGGCCAGCACGCCGGGATTGCGGGCCTGCCAGGCGGCCACGCCCTTGGCGAAGTGCCCGGCCAGGCCGCTCACCTCGCGGATGGCGTTCTCCTCGGTGACGGCCTGGGTGCTCTCGTTGGACAGGATCTGGGAGTCCTTGCGCTGCTGGCCGGCCTGGAACTTGACCTCGATCGTCATGTCGCCGACGCGGGCGTGGGCGGTGCCGTAGGCGTACCAGAGGAGTTTGCCGTCGCGGCGCCAGGTGTACTGGGCGAAGGCGTCGTCGCCGACGTCGGGGATGTCCTTGACCGGGGAGATGTACTGCTTCTCGTCGGGGTCGAGCGACGGGGTGGCGGTGGCGCCGAACTTGCCGCCGCGGTATTCGATCTCGTAGGAGTTCTGGGCCATCGCCCGGCCGGTCTTGGCGCCCTCGCCCTTGTGCTGCTCGATCCTGACGTCGATCTCCCTGCTGCGCCAGTACTCGCCGTACGAGATGCGTTGGTTGATCCAGTTGCAGATGAAGTCGATGGTGTAGTCGCTCTCCCTGGAGCGCTTGGCCACGGTCGCGCCGGGCACCAGCCGGTCGGCCTCGTCCGGCGGCAACATTCCGCACACGTCGGGGGCCGCCGCGGCGGGAGCCGTTCCCGCGGGTGAGGACGGCGCGGCGGTCGGGGGCGCGCTCGCGCCCGTGACCTTGCCGTAGAGGAAGTAGGCGCCCACGCCTCCCGCGGCGACCAGCACGACGAGGGCGGCGGCGAGCGTGGGCATGAGCCAGACAGCACGGGCCCGCCGCGGCGGGCCGGGTGTGGGCGGCACGGTCGGGGGGAGGGTCGGGGCCATGCCGGGGCCGTCGTACGGGTGGCCGGGCGGCTGGTACGGCGAGCCCGGCGGCGGATACTGCCCTGCCTGCTGCGGGTACTGCCCTCCGGGCGGCGGATACTGCCCTCCGGGCGGGTACGACCCGCCGGGCGTCCGGTAGGCCGCGTCCTGCGGCTGTCCCCCCGGCGCCGGGTAAGGCGAGTGCGGCGGCTGTCCCCCTGGATACGGCGAGTGCGGCTGTCCCCCTGAGTACGGCGGCTGCCCGCCGGGCGGCTGGTAGGGCGA
This sequence comes from Nonomuraea maheshkhaliensis, assembly GCF_039529435.1. Classification (NCBI taxonomy): domain Bacteria; kingdom Bacillati; phylum Actinomycetota; class Actinomycetes; order Streptosporangiales; family Streptosporangiaceae; genus Nonomuraea; species Nonomuraea maheshkhaliensis. The sequence continues at coordinate 22,339 of NZ_BAAAMU010000118.1, read as the reverse complement.
GTTCGGTGGCTGGGACGGCCCGCCGGGCGGCTGGTAGGGGGTGGTCGGCGGCTCGAACTCGCTACCGGGATTCACGGGGACTCCTGGGGTTGCCCTGACTTGCGGGGGAACATGCTAGTCATGCCCCTTGCAAGGTGCTTGCGGGATCGGGACTCACTTCGGCAGTGCCGCGAAGACGATCCGGGCGGCGGCGATCACCGTGTCCTTGTCCGCCGGGACCTTCCGCGTCACTTCCTCACGGTGCCAGATCACTTCGCCCAGCAGGTTACTCGTTCGGAAAAGCAGCACGCTGTCCGATTTGCCGGTTTCAGTGGAGTTGATGTAGAACTCGAAGGCGTTCTGGATGATGGCCGCCTCGCCCATGCCCTCGACCTCCCTGACCTTGCCGTGCGAGGTCCGCAGGGACGTGCCCTCCGCCGCCGCCCTGGTGCTCCGCTCGCTGGTGAAGCGGCGCTGCGCCACCTCCGGCCCGCCGAGGTCCTGCGTGGGCCGCTCGGCCCAGGCGCGCACGATGAGGCGGTTGCCCCGGCCGGAGTCTGAGCTCAGCTGCCACTGGCACTCGCCCGGCCGGGTGGAGGCGCGTTCGACGGCGCCCTTCATGAGCCGGGCGGCCTCGGCGTCGCCGAGCAGGGTGCACGGGTCGGGGGCCGCGGTGTACCGGCCGGTGTCTTGGGACGGGCCGCCGAGCGCGGAGGCCGCGTACCAGCCGCCCGCGCCCAGCACGACGACGGCGGCGGCGATCACGGCGGCCCACGTGGCGCGGGGGCGGGAGCGTCCCGAGCCCCCTGCGGCGCCGGCCAGCCTGGTCAGCTCCGCGCGGACCCGGGCGGCGGTGGGACGGGCCGCCGGGTCCTTGGCCAGCATGGCCATCAGCAGCCCGCCCAGGTCGCGGCCCGCCCTGGCGGGGAAGGGCGGCTGGTGCAGCAGCACCGCCGCCGCGACGGCGGCGGGCAGCTCCCGCTCGAACGGCGCGCGCCCCTCCACCGCCGTGTAGAGGCTGGCGCCCAGCGACCACAGGTCGGACGACGGGCCGGAGGGCTGCTCGTTGAGCCGTTCAGGGGCCATGTAGCCGGGAGAGCCCGCGCTGCCGAACCGGTCGCCCTGCCCGCCCATCGGCGTGGCGATGCCGAAGTCGGTGAGCATGGCCGAGCCGTCGGCGTCGAGCAGGATGTTGGCCGGCTTGACGTCCTGGTGCAGCATGCCGTGGGCGTGCGCGACCTCCAGCGCCGACAGCACCCGCAGCCCGACCTGGGCGACGAACCGCGCCGGCAGCGGCCCGCCCTCCTTGATCACCTTGTCGAGCGAGCGGCCGGTGACCAGGTCCATGATGATCCACGGCTGGTCGCCTTCGAGGACGACGTCGTGCACGAGCACGATGGCCGGGTCGCGCAGCCGTCCGGCGGACCTGGCCTCGTGGATGGCCAGGTCGGCGAAGGCGGCCCGCTCGCGCGGCCCCATGCCCTGCGGCACCCGGACCTGCTTGACGGCCACCTGCCGGTCGAGGGTCTCGTCGATGGCCCGCCACACCGTGCCCGCGCCGCCCTGCCCGAGCCGCTCGATCAGCCGGTAACGGCCGGCCAGCAGGTAGAGGTCACCAGGCATCGCGCAACGTCCGCTCGCTCGCCTGCGCGGCTCTCAGGGCCGAGCGCTTGACGTCCTCGTCGGTCGGCCGGTCGGCCAGGGTGGTGTATTCGACGCTCACCACGAGGTTGGCCAGCCGGTAGTAGACGTGGGCGGAGTGGACACGGCCGGTGGGGCCCTTCAGCTCGAAGCCGAACGCCTCCTCCCCCAGGCCGGCGATGTCGTGCAGCGGGGTGCGCCGGGCCCGCTCCTTGTTCTTCACCCCGATCTCGGGCCAGGTCCAGTCGATGTCATCGTATTTCGCCCAGTAGCGCTTCTGGTTGGTGAAGAGCGCGCGGGCCGAGGCGGCGGTCATCGACCAGGGGTCGACGGTGTCGGAGTCCTTCTGCACCTGCACGCCCACGCCGGTGCCCTGGACGGGCCAGCCGCACTTGGGGCCCACGGAGTCGGAACCCGGCTGGGCCTTGGGCGGGCTCTGGGTGCGCAGCAGGCCGCCCACCTCCGCCGCGCCGATCAGCGTGCACACGTCCATCGGCACGTCGAACGCCGCGGGCGGCGTGCTCTCCCGCTCCCTGAGCAGGAAGAACGCGCCGGTGGCGGCCACGAGGAGCACCACCACCACGACGGCCGCCCACAGCACGAACCTGCCGCGCCCGCGCACCTTGGTGGGCGCGGTCGTGTCGGCGACGGCGGGCAGTTGCGGCGCCGGGCCGCCGGCGGCGACCTGCCTGAGCGCCTGTACGGCCACGCGCGCGTCGGGACGGGCACCGGGCTGGGGCGCCATCATCGCGGCCACCAGGGGGCCGAGCGGCCCACGCAGGACGGGCACCGGCCGCGTGAGCGTGTCGCGCACGCGCTGGGCCACGGACCCCTCGAAGGCGGGCGCACCGGTCAGCGCGACGTAGAGGGTGGCGCCGAGCGACCACAGGTCGCTGGCCGGGCCGCCGGGATGGCCCTCCAGCCGCTCCGGCGCGATGAACCCGGGCGAGCCGATCATCAGGCCCTGCTCGGTCAGCGTGGCCTGGCCCTCCTGCCTGGCGATGCCGAAGTCGGTGAGCACCACCCGGCCGCTCCCGGTCAGGAAGACGTTGCCCGGCTTGACGTCGCGGTGCTGCAGGCCCTGGGCGTGGGCCACGCTCAGCGCCTCCAGCACGTCGGCGCCGATCCTCGCGGCATGCGCGGGCGGCATGGGGCCGAACTCGCGTACGGTCTCGGCCAGCGTGCGGCCCCGCAGCAGCTCCATGACCAGCCACGGCCGGTCCTGCTCGACCACGACGTCGTGCAGCGCCACGATGCCGGGATGGCGCAGCCGCGCGGTGGCCTGCGCCTCGCGCACCGCTCTGGTCACCGAGTGTGACCGGTCCTTGGGCGCCATGCCCTCGGGCAGGGTGAGCTCCTTGACCGCGACCTCGCGGTCGAGCATCTCGTCCCTGGCCAGCCAGACCTTCCCCATGCCGCCCGCGCCGAGCGGGCGTTGCAGGGCGTAGCGGCCGGCGAGTCTTCCCGAGGACATAAAGGGAAGGGTAACTAATCGCCAAGAGGGGTGGTGACTCGTTCCTGTCGGTCGGCCTCTCTATGGTCTTGGTTCGTGGATCCGGTTCAAGGCACTCTCGACGAGCTCGGCACTCCGCTGAGCGACGTCACGTTCGTCGTGTTCGACCTCGAGACGACCGGCGGCTCGCCCGCCGAGGACGCGATCACCGAGATCGGCGCGGTGAAGGTGCGGGCCGGCGAGGTGCTCGGAGAGTTCTCCACGCTGGTCGATCCAGGGGGGCCGATACCGCCGTTCATCTCGGTGCTGACCGGCATCACCGACAGCATGGTGATGGCCGCGCCCAAGATCGAGACGGTGCTGCCGAGCTTCCTGGAGTTCATCCGCGGCGCCACGCTGGTGGCCCACAACGCCGGGTTCGACACCCGCTTCGTCAAGGCCGCCTGCGCCGCGCTCGGCTATCCGCCGCCGGCCAATCCGGTCGTCGACACCGTCGACCTGGCCAGGCGCGTGCTGACCCGCGACGAGACGCCCAACGCCAAGCTGGCCACGCTGGCCCGGTTCTTCCGCAGCCCCGTCGAGCCGTGCCACCGCGCCCTGGAGGACGCCAGGGCCACCGTCGACGTGCTCCACGGGCTGATCGAGCGGGCCGGGTCCTTCCAGGTGCACACGCTGGAGGAGCTGAAGTCGTTCGTCCGCGCGCCGACGCCCGAGCAGCAGCGCAAGCGCCACCTGGCCGAGTCGGTGCCCCACGCGCCCGGCGTCTACATGTTCGAGGACGAGCGCGGCGAGGTCCTCTACATCGGCAAGAGCACCAACCTGCGCAACCGGGTGCGCTCCTACTTCACCGCCGGCGAGACCCGGCCGCGCATCCGCGAGATGATCGGCATCGCCGAGCGGGTGCGCCACATCGTCTGCGCCACCGCGCTGGAGGCCGAGGTCAGGGAGCTGCGGCTGATCGGCGGCGCCAAGCCGCGCTACAACCGCCGCTCCCGCTTCCCCGAGAAGGTCCTGTGGCTCAAGCTCACCGCCGAGGTGTTCCCGCGCCTGTCGATCGTGCGCGAGCTGAAGGACGACGGCGCCACCTACCTCGGCCCGTTCACCAGTGCCCGGCTGGCCGACGACGCCCGGATCGCCCTGCACGAGGCGGTCCCGCTGCGCCAGTGCACCCAGCCGGTGACGTTGCGCACCCGCAGGGCGGCCTGCGCGCTGCACGAGATGGGCCGGTGCGGGGCGCCGTGCGCCGGCGGTGAGAGCCCGGAGGAATACGCGCTCCACGTCGAGAGCGCCCGGCGGGCCATGACGCTCGACGCCTCCCCCGTCTTCACCGCCGTCTCGGCCCGCATGGAGCGGCTGTCGGTGGAGCAGCGTTACGAGGAGGCGTCGGTCGACCGTGACCGGCTGGCCGCGTTCGTCCGCACGGCGGCCCGCATGCAGCGCCTGAGCGCCATCACCCGCATCCCGCAGCTCGTCGCCGCCAGCCCCGCGTTCGGCGGCGGCTGGGACATCCACGTGGTCCGCTACGGGCGGCTGGCGGCGGCCGGGGTGATGCAGAAGGGCACCCACCCGAGCCCCTTCGTCGCCTCGCTGACGGCCGCCGCCGAGGTCGTCCTGCCGGGTCCTGGGCCGGTCCACGCCGCCAGCGCCGAGGAGACCGAGTGCATCCTGCGCTGGCTGGAGTCGCCGGGGGTGCGCCTGGTGGAGGTCGACGGCGAGTGGAGCCTGCCCGCGCGGGGCGCGGCCCGGCACAAGGCCCGCATCGACCTGGCCTACCGGCATCTCGATCAGCGGCGCGATCGGGAGGGGCGACCTTTGAGGTGAAACGATAGAGTTGATACATGGTCACGGCTATCGTCCACATCAATGCAGAGGTAGACCGGATCCCGGAGGTCGCCGAGACGATCGCCGAGATCCAGGGGGTCAGCGAGGTCTACTCCATCACCGGCGAATACGACCTGCTGGCCATGGTCAGGGTCGCCGCCTACGAGGAGATCGCCGAGGTGGTGCCCGGGCGGATCAACAAGGTGGCCGGGGTGCTCCACACCGAGACCCACATCGCCTTCCGCGCCTACTCCAAGCACGACCTCGACGCGGCCTTCTCCATCGGCTTCCCCGAGGCCGACTGACCCCTCCGAGCGCCTGTCCCAGGCGCACCGTACGAACGCCGGACGGGCCCGGACGAGAGATCTCGTCCGGGCCCGTCCGGTTGTGTGGCGTCAGGTGTCAGTGCGTGATGCTGCGGTCGTCGCCACCGGAGCCGCCGCCGGAACCGATCGCGGCGTGCTCGTCCTCGTCGTGCCCGTCGCCATGTCCGTCGCCGTGCCCGTGCCCGTCGTCCAGCGGAATCTTCTCCCCGCCGTACGCCTTCGACATGATCGCGCGCAGCTTGCCGAGCGGCCCGCGCATGCCCTTGGGCGGGATGCCCGCGGGGTCCTCGGCCACCGGCAGCATCAGCACCGGCGTCTTGCCGCGCATGTGGGCCTCGATGTCCTCCGCCGGCGGCGTGTGGACCTCGATGAACTCACCGTGCGGCAGCCGCTTGATCACGCCGGACTCCACACCGTGCGAGATGATCGCCTGGTCGAAGCGCTGCAGGCCGAGGCACATGCGGTAGGTGATCAGGTACGCCAGCGCCGGCGCGACGAAGATCAGCACCCGGCCGGTGTAGGTCGTCCAGTTGAGGCTGACGTGGAAGAACGCCGCGATCTCGTCGTTGGCGCCCAGCAGCCACAGCACACCGTAGAACGTGATCGCCGACATGCCGATCGAGGTGCGGTGGGGGTTGTTGCGGGGGCGGTCGGCGACGTGGTGCTCGCGGTTGTCGCCGGTCACCCAGCGTTCGAGGAACGGGTAGAGCGCCAGGCCCGTCATGATGATGCCCATCGGCACCAGCGCCGGGATGATGACGCTCAGCGGCAGCGTGCCCGCGTGGGAGGTGCCGAAGAGGTTGATCTCCCACGGCGGCATGATGCGCAGCGCGCCTTCGAGGAAACCCATGTAGAAGTCGGGCTGCGAGCCGGCCGACACGTCCGCGGGCGTGTAGGGGCCGAACAGCCAGATCGGGTTGATCTGGGTGAAGGTCGCCAGGCCCGCCACCACCGCCAGCGTGAACAGGAAGTACGCGCCCGCCTTGGCCATGAAGGCCGGGTAGAACGGCGCGCCCACCACGTTGGCGTTGTCGCGGCCCTTGCCCGGCATCTGCGTGTGCTTCTGCACCCACATGAGCACCATGTGCGCCGTGACCAGCGCCAGGATGATGCCGGGGATGAGCAGGATGTGCAGCGAGTAGAACCGGGAGACGACATCCTCACCCGGATATTCGCCGCCGAACAGGAAGAACGTGATGTACGTGCCGACCAGCGGCAGCGAGATCGCCACGCCCTCGGTGATCCGCAGACCCGCGCCGGAGAGCAGGTCGTCGGGCAGGGAGTAGCCGGTCAGGCCCTCGGCCAGCGCCAGCGTCAGCAGCAGCACGCCGATGATCCAGTTGATCTCGCGCGGCTTGCGGTAGGCGCCGGTGAAGAACACGCGCAGCGCGTGCACCATCATGCCGGCCACGAAGAGCAGGGCCGCCCAGTGGTGCATCTGCCGCATGAGCAGACCACCCCGGACGTCGAAGCTGATCTCCAGCGACGACGCGTAGGCCTCGGACATCATGACGCCCTTGAGCGGCGCGTACGAGCCGTCGTAGGGCACCTCACCCATGCTGGGCTTGAACCAGAGCGTCAGGAACGTGCCGGTCAGCAGCAGGATGATGAAGGAGTAGAGGGCGATCTCACCGAGCAGGAACGACCAGTGGTCGGGGAAGATCTTGCGCATGTTGCGCTTGAGGAAGCTCGCCCCGCCGAGACGCTCGTCGAGGAAGTTCGACGGCCCGGCGATGGCCTTCGGCGTTTCCTTCAGCTCGTCGCTCATGCCTGGCCTCCCTTCTCCCTGACCTCGGCCTCGGCGTCGCCGCGTTCCCAGTAGCTGGGTCCGACCGGCACCTCGAAGTCGCCCTGGGCGATGAGGTAGCCCTCGGCGTCGACGGTGATCGGCAGCTGCGGCAGCGGCCGGGCCGCCGGGCCGAAGATGACCTTGGCGCCGTCGGCGGCGTCGAACGTCGACTGGTGGCAGGGGCAGAGGATGTGGTGGGTGTTCTGCTCGTACAGGGCCGCGGGGCAGCCCACGTGGGTGCAGATCTTCGAGTACGCGACGATGCCGTCGTGCGTCCAGTTCTGCCGCACGCCGCTCTTGATCTCCTCCGGGCGGAACTTGATCAGGATCAGCGTGGCCTTGGCCAGGGCGTTGAGGTCGTGCTGGTAGCCCTCGGGGACGACCGACAGGATGCCGCCGGGCGAGTTGAAGTCGGCGGCCCTGATGGGCTGGCCGGTGCCCTCGACGACGAGCCGCAGCGGCTTGCCCTCCTTGGTCTTCTCACCCCAGACCGTGTGCCGCAGCATCGAGTTGAACTTCGCGCCCGGCATCTTGCTGTTGTCGAGGTCGCGCAGGAGCACCAGCGGGACCAGGCCGAGCGGCGCGGCGGCCAGCAGCAGCGTGCGGCGCAGCAGCTTGCGCTTGACGAAGCCGCTCTCGTTGGCCCCGCGCAGGAACGTCTCGCCGACGACCTCGCGGTCCTCCTCGGCGGAGGCCATCGGGTGGCGCTCCTGGACCAGCGAGTATTTCGGCATGATCTGGCGGACCCAGATCACGATGCCGACCGCCAGGCCCAGGATCGCGATGGTGAGCGAGCTGCCCAGGGCGAGGTTGGAGGTGCCGGTCGCCTCGGGGCTGCCCACCTGGAAGTAGACGTAGGAGACGATGAACGCGATGGCGGCCAGGAACGTGATCGTGAAGCAGAGCGCCACGATCCTCTCGGCCTTGCGCGCCTTGGCCTCGTCCTGCAGCGTGACGCCGGGGACGTCCTCCTCGACGGCCGCGGGCGCCTCCGCGGCGCCGAGCATCGAGGTGCCCGGCGCGGGGGTGCCGATGACGCGCTTGGGTACGCGCTCGTCGGGCTGCTCGATCTCGTGCTCGTTGTCTGTCATGACTTCTGTCGCTTCTTCGCGGTGATCCAGATGGCGGCAAGTACGAGGGCGGCGATGCCCACGACGAACGCTACGAGACCTTCGGTGACCGGGCCGATGCGCCCGAGGCCGAAGCCTCCGGGGTCGCGCTGCTCGCGGACCTGGGTGATGTACGCGATCATGCTGCGCTTCTCTTCCGGCGTGATCGTCGTGTCGTTGAAGACCGGCATGGCCTGCGGGCCGGTGATCATCGCCTCGTAGATCTGCGTCGGGGTGGAGGAGTTGAGGTTGGGGGCGTACTTGCCCTGTGTCAGGGCGCCGCCCGCGCCGGCCCAGTTGTGACACTGGATGCAGTTGGCGCGGAACAGCTCGCCGCCCTTGCCGGCGTCGCCCATGGCCGGGTCGACCTGCTCGTGCCCGGGCACCTGCGGGCCGCCGCCGAGCGACTGCACGTAGGCCGCGATCTGGCGGGTCGTCGTCTCGTTGACCCAGGGCGCCAGGGGCTTGCGCGGCGCCTGCGGCCCGGGGGCGCCGGCCGGCATGCGGCCGGTGCTCATCTGGAAGTCGACCGCCGCGGCGCCGACGCCGATGAGCGTGGGCGCCGAGGTGGTGCCCTGCGCGTTGGCGCCGTGGCAGCTCCCGCAGTGCAGCACGAACAGGCTCTTGCCCTCGGCCACGTCATCGACCTTGCCCGCCGCCAATGCCGCGTCGGCAGGCTTGCCCGCCTGGACAAAGGCGGCGTATACCATCCCGACCAGCGCCAACGCGAAAATCAGGACGGCGTATCTCGCGAGGGGATGCCGCCGCCAAGCGGTGATCCTAATCACAGAGATCCCGTTCCTTAACGAATGATGTAGATGGTCGCGAAAAGACCGATCCAGACGACGTCGACGAAGTGCCAGTAGTAGGACACGACGATCGCGCTGGTGGCCTGCTCATGCGTGAAGCGCTTCGCGGCGTACGTGCGTCCCAGCATGAACAGGAACGCGATCAGGCCACCGGTCACGTGCAGGCCGTGGAAGCCCGTCGTCAGGTAGAACACCGAGGTGTAAGCGTTAGCGGACAGGGTCGCGCCCTCTGACGCCAGCTCCATGTACTCGTACAGCTGCCCGGCGACGAAGACGGCGCCCATGAGGAAGCTGATGACGTACCAGAAGCGGAGCTTGCCGACCTGCCCCTTCTCTGCGGCCCACACGCCGAGCTGGCACGTCACACTCGACAGAACCAGGATGATCGTGTTGACCGTCGCGAACGGGATGTTCAGGTGAGCTGCCTCAGAGGCGTCGGCACCGGCTTGCAGGAACGCTGGTCCCCACTCGATGCCTCGGCCCTCGCTCACCGACCGGATGGTGAAGTACATCGCGAACAGCGCCGCGAAGAACATGAGCTCAGAGGACAGCCAGACGATCGTACCGACGCTGACCAGGTTCGGTCTCCGGTACGACTGTGCTGTCGTCGTCGAAGTTATTGCGGATGCTGTCGCCACGGGCAGCATTATTGCGGCTCCGGTGGTCGGTCGGTCGCACGACCCCCCGTTAGCAGGTACAAACCGCCTACCAACCTGGGATAATTAGAACAAAACGCCCAGCAGGCATGGTGGCCTGGGTCCGCACCCCTTCGCACCGGTACGATCCAGGTGACCCTACCTCTTCGACTGATAGTGAGCGCGACCGATGTCCACAGGGAGCACCGACGAGAAGATGAAGGTTCTCGTCTACAGCGACGACGCCGCCACCCGGGCCGAGGTGAGCCAGGCCATCGGCAGGCGTCCCGCGGCCGACGTACCGCTCGTGGAGATCGTGGAGTGCGCCACCGAGCCCAAGGTGCACCAGTGGCTGGCCTCCGGCGAGATCGACGTGGCGATCCTCGACGGCGAGACGCAGCCGGCCGGCGGCATGGGTGTCGCCCGCCAGGCCAAGGACGAGGTCTACGACTGCCCGCCCATCTGCCTGATCATCGCCAGGCGCGACGACCGCTGGCTCGCCGAGTGGTCCAAGGCCGACGCCGTGGTGCCGCAGCCGCTGGAGCCGATGGTGCTGGCCGACACGGTGGCCGACCTCATGCGCCGTCGTTCCGCCACCCGACTCAACGCTAAGTAGGTGCCCATGGACTCCCGGACGACCTGGCCCTCCCTGCTGTCCGCTCTCCTGTCAGGAGAGCACCTCACCTCCGACGAGTCGGCCTGGGCGATGCGGGAGATCATGTCCGGCGCCGCCACGCCCTCCCAGATCGCCGGCTTCGTGATCGCGCTGCGCGCCAAGGGCGAGACCGTGGCCGAGGTGGTCGGCCTGGCCCGCACCATGCTCGACCTGGCCACGCCGCTGCGCGTCGAGGGCCCCGTGGTCGACGTGGTCGGCGCGGGCGGCGACCGGGCCCACACCGTCAACGTCTCCACCATGGCCGCCATCGTGGCCGCCGCCGCGGGCGCGCGCGTGGTCAAGCACGGCAACCGGGCCGCCTCGTCCTCCTGCGGCGCCGCCGACGTCCTCGAACACCTGGGCATCAGGCTCGACCTCACGCCCGAGCAGACGGCGCAGGTGGCGAGCCAGGCCGGCATCGCGTTCTGCTTCGCGCCGGTCTACCACCCCGCGCTGCGCTTCGCCGGGCCGACCCGCAAGGAGATCGGCGTCCCCACGGTCTTCAACTTCCTCGGCCCGCTCACCAACCCGGCCCGCCCGTCGGCCCAGGCCATCGGCGTCTACGACGCGGGCATGCTGCCGGTGCTCGCGGGCGTCTTCGCCGAGCGCGGGGTCTCGGCCCTGGTCTTCCGCGGCGACGACGGCCTCGACGAGCTCACCATCGCCGCCACCTCGACGGTCTGGGTGGTCAAGGACGGCACGGCGACGCAGACCACGTTCGACCCCGCGGTGCTCGGCATCCCGCGCGCCGACGTGGGCGCGCTGCGCGGCGGCGACGTGGCCTTCAACGCCCAGGCCGTGCACGACCTCGTCCGCGGCAAGACGGGGCCCGTGCGCGACGCGGTGCTGCTCAACGCGGCGGCGGCCCTGGTGGCGCTCGACGGGCCCGGCGACGACCTCGACTCGGCCATGATCGACGCGTACGCCCGCGCGGTGCGGGCGGTCGACTCCGGCGGCGCGTCCGCCGTGCTGGACCGCTGGATCGAGGCCAGCGGCTCCTTCCGCCCCGCCTAGAGCCACGCCCGAAGGGGGCGGCCGTGCCTCCTATCCTCCGTAGGAGACGCGTCCGCCGGTCCCGTCAGCGGTCGAGCAGGTTGGTGGGGCCGTCCTTCAGCGCGCTCCACTTGAGCCACTGCTTCCAGGTCTCCTGCCAGTGCCCCCATCCGTTGGTGGGCTCCAGCTTCCGCGGCGTCCCCGTGATGATGATCGGATCGCCGATCAGCGTGTTCTTGATGAACCACGCCGCGTTGGCCGGGCTGACGTTCACGCAGCCGTGGCTGACGTTCGAGTTGCCCTGCGACCCGACCGACCAGGGCGCGCTGTGCACGTACTCGCCGCTGTTGGAGATGCGCACGGTGTTGTAGACGGTCAGCCGGTAGTAGCCGGCCGAGCCGGGCCCGATCCCCGGCGAGGTCATCACGGTCACGGGCTCGCGCGACATGGCCAGGTGCACGCCCGAGGTCGTGTGGTACTTCCACTGGCCGCCCTGCCCGGCGCTCATCGGCATGCTGCGGACGCGCTTGCCGTCCCGCCGGACGATCAGCACGTGCTCGTTGGTGCTGCCCTTGGTGATCTGCGAACGGCCGATCTTGAAGTCGAGCTTCACGTCGCGCTTGCCGTACATGCCGGGCCCGCCGCGTACGCCGGCCAGCTTGGCCTCCACCCGCACCTTCGTGTGCGCCGGCCAGTACTTCCGCGGCCGGTAGTCGACGTGCTGGTCGTCGAACCAGTGCCAGGCCCCCTCGACCGGCTTGGAGCTGTGCACGCTGAGGTTGCGCTCGACGGCCACCCGGTCGGTGACGGGCTGGTCGAAGGCGATCATGATGGGCATGCCGACGCCGACCGTCAGGCCGGTGTCGTCCTTGTTCGGGGTGATGGTCGCGATGTCGAACGTCTTGCCGCCCTTGACGGTGGTGAACCCGCTGCGGCTCTCACTCTGCTTGCCCGCGGCGTCGGCGGAGACGGCGGTCACCGTGTACGAGGTGCCGGGCCTGGCGGTGCCGACGCTGCGCCACCGGGTGCCGTCGGCGCTGAGGACGCCCTTGAGCGAGCCCGCCTTGCCCCCGTCCACCCGCACGCTCTTCAGCGTGCCTCCCTGGACCGAGACGACCACGGGCTGGTCCGTGGGCACGTTAGACGTCTTGTCGGCCGGAGAGAACCCCACAGAGGCGCCGGGCGCCTTTCCGGCCATGGCGACCCCCTGGGGGTCCTGCGCCGGGCTCTGCGCCGAGCACGCCGCCAGCAGCGCCAAGGCCAGCAAGCCGGCCGATCCATACGCTCCTCGCCCCACGAGTACTCCCTCGCCCGAGATCGAACCTATCCGCCTCCTTTATTACCCTGAGTAATTGATTAACCACATCCGTACACTGGTAAAGAACACCAAAAAGCGGGCGTCCCTCTCCAAGAGGAAGACGCCCGCTCCAGGTGTGGTGCCTCAGTGCGAGAAGTGGCCCCGGTAGTACTGGAAGACGAACCCGATCATCGCCATGATGATCAGGAAGACGCCGATCAGGAACATCCAGAAGCCGATCACGAACCCGGCGAAGGCGAAGGCCGCCGCCAGGCAGAGGAACAGCGGCCACCAGCTGCTCGGGCTGAAGAAGCCGATCTCGCCCGCGCCGTCGCTGATGTCGGCCTGCTTGTCGTCCTCCGGCTGCGCGCCGATGCGCCGCGCGGTGAACATCAGGTAGTAGCCCACCATGAACGCGAAGCCGACCGAGATGGCCATGGCCGTGGTGCCGACCGGCTCACCGTGGCCCGTCGCCGCCTTGGTCCAGAACCAGTAGGCGATGTCGACGCCGGCGAAGAAGACGCCGCACAGCAGGAAGAGCCAACCCTGGACCTTCATCAGCCCTCGACCTCCTGGGTGGACTTGGCGGACGCGTGCGGGTAGTGCAGGTCGAACGCGGGGCGCTCGGAGCGGATGCGCGGCAGCCTGGTGAAGTTGTGCCGCGGCGGCGGGCAGGAGGTCGCCCATTCGAGCGAGCCGCCGTAGCCCCACGGGTCGTCCACGGTGACCTTGGGCGCGCTGCGCCAGGTCTTCCAGACGTTGTAGAAGAACGGCAGCGTCGAGGCGCCCAGCACGAACGCGCCCACCGACGACAGCAGGTTGAGGTCGGTGAAGCCGTCGGCCGGGCTGTAGTCGGCGTAGCGCCGCGGGAAGCCGGCCATGCCCAGCCAGTGCTGGACCAGGAACGTCGTGTGGAAGCCGATGAACAGCAGCCAGAAGTGCAGCTTGCCGAGCTTGTCGTCGAGCATCTTGCCGGTGAACTTGGGCCACCAGAAGTAGAACCCGGCGAACATCGCGAACACCACGGTGCCGAACACCACGTAGTGGAAGTGGGCGACGACGAAGTAGGTGTCGCTGATGTGGAAGTCGAGCGGCGGCGAGGCCAGGATGACGCCCGTCAGGCCGCCCAGCAGGAACGTGATGAGGAAGCCGACCGAGAAGAGCATCGGCGACTCGAAGCTCAGATGGCCTCGCCACATCGTGCCGATCCAGTTGAAGAACTTCACGCCCGTCGGCACCGCGATGAGGAACGTCATGAACGAGAAGAACGGCAGCAGCACCTGGCCGGTCGGGAACATGTGGTGCGCCCAGACCGTGATGGACAGGCCCGCGATCGAGATCGTCGCACCCACGAGGCTGATGTAACCGAAGATCGGCTTACGGCTGAAGACCGGCAGGATCTCGGTGACGATGCCGAAGAACGGCAGCGCGATGATGTAGACCTCGGGATGGCCGAAGAACCAGAACAGGTGCTGCCAGAGCAGCGCCCCGCCGTTCTCCGAGGTGAAGATCTGGGTGCCCAGTTTGCGGTCGGCCTCCAGCGCGAGCAGGGCGGCGGCCAGCACGGGGAAGGCCATCAGCACGAGCATGCTGGTCAGCAGCACGTTCCAGGTGAAGATCGGCATCCGGAACATGGTCATGCCGGGCGCGCGCATGCAGATGATCGTGGTGATGAAGTTGACCGCGCCGAGGATCGTGCCGAGGCCCGACAGGGCCAGACCCATGATCCACAGGTCGCCGCCGACGCCGGGCGAGTTGATCGCGTTGGACAGCGGCGTGTAGGCGAACCAGCCGAACGAGGCCGCGCCGCCCGGGGTGAAGAAGCCCGAGACGGCGATGAGGCTGCCGAACAGGTAGAGCCAGTAGCTGACCATGTTGAGGCGCGGGAACGCCACGTCGGGGGCGCCGATCTGCAGCGGCATCAGCTCGTTGGCGAAGCCGGCGAACAGCGGCGTCGCGAACATCAGCAGCATGATCGTGCCGTGCATGGTGAACAGCTGGTTGAACTGCTCGTTGCTGGTGAGCTGCAGGCCGGGCTGCGCCAGCTCGGCCCGCATGATCAGCGCCATGACGCCGCCGATCAGGAAGAAGGCGAACGACGTGATCAGGTACATGTGCCCGATGATCTTGTGATCGGTCGAGGACATCCACTTGGCCAGGATCTGGCCCTTGGTGATGGGCCTGACCGGCGCCGTCGTCAGTGGTTCGTGGATGGCGGTCACTGGGCACTCCCCGCCTGCTGGGTCGCGATGTACTGGTTCCACTCCTGCTCGTTCACGAGCTTCACCGAGAAGAGCATCCGGCTGTGGTCGACGCCGCAGAGCTCGGCGCAGCGGCCGGCGAAGACGCCGGTGCGGTCGAGCGTCGTGATCTGGAACTTGCGGCCCGGGTTGTTCTCGGGGATGCCGGGGATGACATCGCGCTTGAACAGGAACTCGGGCACCCAGAACGAGTGGATCACGTCGTCGCTCGACAGGTCGAACTCGACCTTCTTCTTCACCGGCAGGACGAGCTGGGGACCCTGGTGGAAGTCGCTCACCGGCACGCCGGAGACCGGCGCCAGCGTCTTGCCGTCGACGGTCGTGGTGAAGCGCCAGCTCCACTGGTACGCCTCGACCTTGACCTTGACGGGGGCGTCGCCGTCGACCTTGGCCAGCACCTCGCTGTCGCGGGCGGTGAAGAAGAAGAACACCGACACC
The DNA here is from genome assembly GCF_039529435.1 of Nonomuraea maheshkhaliensis. Lineage (NCBI taxonomy): Bacteria > Bacillati > Actinomycetota > Actinomycetes > Streptosporangiales > Streptosporangiaceae > Nonomuraea > Nonomuraea maheshkhaliensis. Next base: position 7,133 of record NZ_BAAAMU010000118.1, on the reverse strand, counting down.
ATGACCAGCGGGATCAAGGTGTAAAGCATCTCGATCGGCAGGTTGTAGCGCACCTGCGGCGGCAGCTCGGCCTTGGCCCTGCGCTTGCGATGGAAGAACGACGCCCACAGGATCAGCACGATGACGACCGCGCCCGTGGCGAGTGCGGCGATCCAGGCCCCGTTCCACAGACTCTGGACCACACCGGCCTCTTCGGTGATGTGGTCGGGAAGAAGGCCGCGAGACCAGTTGGCCTCGGGGACGTCATTAGCACACGCCGTAGCAGTGGCCAGCAGCAACGCCAAAGCGGCGGCTCGTGGCACCCTGCGCCGGGCCAACGAACGCCGCGTCGTACGGCGAGTCGGACTCACGGATCGCCTACCCCACAGATGAAGCCCAAGAGTCTCTCCCTTGGGCGCTCGTATTGCTGTTTTCTGCATCAAGCACAGACTGACAAGCAGACACATTAGCGTGCGGGTGCCCCGCCCCACCTCTCGACCCCTCGATGGCGCCGGAAGTGGGACGATGTATCCCGTGGCGTATTTCGACGCGGCTTCCACCGAGCCGCTCCACCCCCAGGCGCGCGAGGCGCTGCTGGCGGCGATCGACGCCGGCTGGGCCGACCCGGCGAGACTCTACGGGGCGGCCCGCCGCGCTCACCTGCTGCTGGAACAGGCCCGCACGGAGGTGGCCGAGGCACTCGGCGCGCGCCCTGACGAGGTGTCGTTCACCGCGTCGGGCACGCAGGCCGTGCATCTCGGCGTGCTCGGCACCCTACACGGAAGACGCAGGACCGGACGCCGCCTGGTGACGAGCGCCGTCGAGCACTCCAGCGTGCTGCACGCGGGCCAGGCGCACGAGCGCGAGGGCGGCACGGTCGAGACGGTGGGCGTCGACCTGAGCGGGCGGGTGGACCTGGCGCGCTCGGCCGCGGCGGTCGCCGCGCCGGGCACGGCGCTGGCCTGCCTGCAGACGGCCAACCACGAGGTCGGCACCACCCAGCCGGTGGCCGAGGCGGCCGAGGCCTGCCGCGAGCACGGCGTTCCGCTGCTGGTGGACGCGGCGCAGACGGCGGGCCGGATGCCGATCCCGCCCGGCTGGTCGGTGCTGGCGGCCAGCGCCCACAAGTGGGGCGGCCCGGCCGGGGTGGGCGTGCTGGCGGTGCGGAAGGGCACGCGTTTCCGCTCGTTCCTGCCCGAGGACGAGCGCGAGCGGCGGCGGGTGCCGGGCTTCGAGAACGTGCCCGCCGTCGTCGCGGCGGCGGCCGCCCTGCGCGCGGTGCGCGCCGAGGCGGAGGAGGAGCAGGCGCGGCTGTCCGCGCTCGTCGACCGGATCAGGGCCAGGGTCGGGGAGACCGTCCCCGACGTGGAGGTCATCGGCGACCCCGTCGGCCGGGCCCCGCACATCGTCACCTTCTCGTGCCTGTACGTCGACGGCGAGGCGCTCCTGACCGAGCTCGACAAGGCGGGTTTCGCCGTATCGTCAGGAAGTTCGTGCACCGCTAGTACGCTTCGTCCATCGCACGTCCTTGAGGCCATGGGCGTGCTGACGCATGGCAATGTCCGGGTGTCGCTGCCCAGGGGCACCGGCGCGGACGAGGTCGACGCCTTCCTCGCCGCGCTGCCCGACCTGGTGCGCCGGATCCGGCAGGACGCAGGAGTCGCATGACCGAGGTTACCCAGCCGGCTTTGACGATCGACGCGCTCGGCAAGAAGTGCCCCATCCCGATCATCATGCTCGCCGAGCAGATCAACCACGTTCCGCTCAACGCCGTGGTGGCCGTGCTGGCCGACGATCCCGCGGCCTACACGGACGTGCCGGCGTGGTGCAGGCTGAAGTCGCATCGGCATGTGGGGTCGTACGAGCTGCCGGAGGGCGGCTGGGCGATCCACGTGCGCCGCAACTACTGAAAGGCCCGCCGGCCGGTTCAGGCCCGCACAGCGGGTAGGGCCTCCCCTGAGGAGTCATCGACAACCCGGGGGGAAGTCATGATCAGCGGAAATCCGCGCGAGACCGCCCGCGACGTCATGAGCGCGGGCGCGGAGTGCATCGCGGCACACGAGACCCTGGACCGGGCGGCGCAGATGATGCGCGAGAAGGACGTGGGCGCGCTGCCCGTCTGCGGTCCTGACGACCGCGTCACCGGCATCATCACCGATCGCGACATCGTGCTGAAGTGTGTCGCGGCCGGTCACGACCCGTCCCGCGTGGCGGCGGGCGAGCTGGCCGTCGGGCTGGTCTGGGTGCCGTCGGACGCGACCGTGCAGGAGGCGCTGGCCCGCATGGAGGAGCACCGGATCAAGCGCCTGCCGGTGATGGAGAACGGCCGCATCGTCGGCATGATCACCGAGGCGGACCTGGCCAGGCACCTGCCCGACGGCGAACTCGCCGAGTTCGTGCACCGGGTCTACGCCATGCGCTGAAACGCCGTCCGGGCCGTCCCACGCACGTGGGGCGGCCCGTCTCATGTTCTCCGGCTCAGGGGTGGTAGCAGCGGACGTGGGGGGCGATCTCCGCCGCGGCCTCCGCACCGTACGCGGCGCCGAACCGCTCCAGGAAGGCCTTCTGGCCGAGCTCGTACTCCTGCCCGCCCACGCGCTCCAGCACGTGGGTGGCGGTCAGGTTGCCGATCTGCCCGCAGCGCTCCAGCGGCAGGCCCCAGGCCACGCCGGCCAGGAACCCGGCGCGGAAGGCGTCGCCGACGCCGGTGGGGTCGGCCTTGCCGCGCTCGGGGGCGGGGGCGACCTGGATGGACGGCTCGCCCTGGCGGTCGATGACGGCGCCCTTGGGGCCGAGCGTGGTGATCCGGACGCCGACCCGGCCGAGGATCTCCTCGTGGGACCAGCCGGTCTTCTGCTCGATGAGCCCCTTCTCGTAGTCGTTGCCGAACAGGTAGGCGGCGCCGTCGACGAGCTGGCGGATCTGCTCGTCCTCCATGCGGGCCAGCTGCTGGGAGATGTCGGCGGCGAACGGGATGCCGCGCTGGCGGCACTCGTCGGAGTGACGCAGCATGGCGTCGGGGTCGTTGGGACTGATCAGGACCAGGTCGAGGCCGCCCAGGCGGTCGGCCACGGGCTGCAGCTCGATGAGCCGCGCCTCGGCCATGGCGCCGGTGTAGAACGAGGCGATCTGGTTGTGGTTCTCGTCCGTGGTGCACAGGAAGCGGGCGGTGTGCTGGGTCTCCGAGACGTGCACGGAGCCGCACTCGACGCCATGGCGCTCCAGCCACGAGCGGTAGTCGGCGAAGTCGTTGCCGACGGCCCCCACGAGGACCGGCCTGAGGCCGAGACAGGCCATTCCGAACGCGATGTTCGCGGCGCAGCCGCCACGGCGGATCTGGAGGTCATCGACCAGGAAAGAGAGCGACACCCGATCGAGTTGCTCGGCGATGAGCTGGTCGCCGAAGCTCCCAGGGAAGGTCATCAGGTGATCTGTCGCGATGGAGCCGGTTACGGCGATGCGCACGGGATTCTTCTTCCTCGTTGTCAGCAGGCCAATGAGCCCCACGAGGATACGCGAAGGTCCCGCGCGCACAAAGGCGAGCGGGACCTGCGGGCCGTGGGCGACGCGTTCTAGTTGAACGAGTCACCACAGGCGCACGAGCCCGTGGCGTTGGGGTTGTCGATCGTGAAGCCCTGCTTCTCGATCGTGTCGACGAAGTCGATCGAGGCGCCCATCAGGTAGGGGGCGCTCATCCGGTCGGTGACCACGCTGACGCCACCGAAGTCCGACACGACGTCACCGTCCATCGAACGGTCGTCGAAGAAGAGCTGGTAGCGCAGGCCGGAGCAACCTCCCGGCTGCACGGCGACCCGCAGCTGCAGACCTTCCTCGCCCTGCTGTTCGAGCAGGTTCTTGACCTTGGCGGCGGCCGCGTCAGTCAGGATCAGGCCCTGTGCCGTGGTCTCGCTGCTCTCAACCGTCATCTGCTGACTCCCTAACCCGGCTGTCTGTTTTCGACGTCCTGCTAATGACGCTACCAACACCTGGGCGATGCCACACATTCCCGGGGCCCCCTCCCCCGGAATGACCACATTTATCCGTGTGCCATGATGGGTATCGTCAGAACGACGATAAGGGGGTAAGGCCATGGCCACCCAGACTGGACTGCCGCTCTTCGTACTCGGCCGGGGCGCCGATCCGCACAGCGAGAAGGGGGTCGACTGTCCTGGCGAGCTGCCACCGGCCTCCGATCCCGGCCTGGTCGAACGGGCCCGCAAGGCCAAGGAGGCGCTCGGCGACCGCCTGTTCGTGCTCGGTCATCACTACCAGCGTGACGAGGTCATCCAGTTCGCCGACGTGACGGGTGACTCGTTCAAGCTGGCCCAGCAGGCGGCGGCGCGGCCCGAGGCCGAGTTCATCGTCTTCTGCGGCGTGCACTTCATGGCCGAGTCGGCCGACATCCTGACGGGCGCGGGCCAGAAGGTGGTCCTGCCCGACCTGGCGGCCGGTTGCTCGATGGCCGACATGGCCACGTTCGACCAGGTCGAGGAGTGCTGGGAGGCACTGGAGGACGCCGGGCTGGCCGATCAGGTGGTGCCGGTCACGTACATGAACTCCAGCGCCGACATCAAGGCGTTCTGCGGCAGGAACGGCGGCGCCGTGTGCACCTCCTCCAACGCCCGCCGCGCGCTCGACTGGGCGTTCTCGCGGGGCGAGAAGGTGCTGTTCCTGCCCGACCAGCACCTCGGCCGCAACACCGCGGTGCTGGAGATGGGCATGTCCCTGGAGGACTGCGTGGTGTGGAACCCGCACCGCCCCAACGGCGGCCTGACCAGGGAGCAGCTTGAGCGGGCCAGGATGATCCTGTGGCGGGGCCACTGCTCGGTGCACGGCCGCTTCACCGCCGAGTCGGTGGACGACGTGCGCGCCCGCATCCCCGGCGTCAACGTGCTCGTGCACCCCGAGTGCCGGCACGAGGTGGTGCTCAAGGCCGACCACGTGGGCTCGACCGAGCACATCATCAAGACGCTGGAGGCGGCGCCCTCGGGTTCGAGCTGGGCCATCGGCACGGAGCTCAACCTGGTCAAGCGGCTGGCGCAGACGTTCCCCGACAAGGACATCTCGTTCCTCGACCGGACCGTCTGCTACTGCTCCACCATGAACCGGATCGATCTGCCGCACCTGGTGTGGGCGCTGGAGTCGCTGGTGCTGGGCGAGATCGTCAACCAGATCACGGTGGACGCGGACACCACCCACTGGGCCAAGGTCGCCCTGGACCGCATGCTGGCCCTTCCCTAGGGCGCGTGAGGCACCGGGCCGGCTGAGCTCGGCTCAGGCGAAGTCGTAGCCGAGGCGTACCGTGACGGTGAGCGACTGGCGGCCCGGGCTGATCGAGGCTTCCGAGTCGGCCGCGAGGTTCGCGGCCATGCGTGCCATCGGCCGCGGCGGCGCGGAGAAGTCCTCGCTCACCTCCGTCACCCGGCCCAGCGGGCGCCCGGCCAGCTCGGCGTACTGCGCCGCCTTGGCCGCGGCGTCCCGAAACGCCCGTACCCGCGCCTCGGCCAGCGCCGCGGCCGGGTCGGAGCGTTCGAAGGCCACGCCGTTGAGCCTGGCCTCCTCCCCCACGCCCGCCACGGTGTCGATGACGTGATCGGCCCTGCTCAGGTCGCGCACGACGACCTCGACGCCCTGGACCGCCCGGTAGGCGGCCACCTCCGGGTAGTTGGCGTATTCGGGCCCCAGCGACAGCTCCACCGTGGTCACGTCGTCGGCGGCGATGCCCTCGCGTCTGAGTGCCTCGGCCAGCCGGGCGGCGGCGGCCCGCACTGCGGCGAACGCCTCGGCGGCGGAGGTCCTGCGCACCTCGACGCCCGCGTGCAGGCGCAGGATGTCGGGCGCGGCCAGGACCGAGCCCTGGCCGATCACGGTGATGTCCACGAGGCCCAGCCCCTTCGCATGGGTTCCACCCCGATCCTAGGACGCCCCCGGGAGCTACGCGGGCACGCGGACGAAGCGGAATCCCATCTTGTCGAACTCGGCCTTCTCCGCCGCCGTCGCCAGCACCCGCGAGACCTGGCCCTTCAGGTCGATGACGACCGCCTCGTAGCCCCCGCCCTTGGTCCGCCACGCCGCCAGGTGCTCGTCGTCCCACCAGCCGATGAGGCGGACGGCGGCGAACGGGATCGTCACCGCGCCCGCCCCGCCACCAGCGTCCGTGTCGCCGCCGGAGGTGGAGCGGGCGCACAGCGTGGTGGCGTCCCTCGTGCAGTGGGCCAGGAAGCGGGTGCCGGTCGGCGAGACGTCGTCGCCCTCCACCCACACCGGCGCGCCCACGTTCGTCAGCGTGCGCAGGAGCCTGCCGTTGAGGTCGTAGAACGTCATCCGGTCGCCCACCCACGTGCCCACCGCCTGGCCGCCGGCGTCCCAGAAGAAGCGCCACTTGCCCGCGCCCTCCTCCTTGATCTCGAACACGCGGCCCTTGTCGTGGGCGACGTCGATGATGCCGTAGCCGTACTCGACCGTGTCGTCCTGCGTGCCCTTGAAGAGGGTGACCAGGCCGTACCTGCCGTCGGGCGACCAGCGCGGCGTGGTGGGGAAGACCGGCCTGGGGCTGAGCCTGACCAGGCGTTTGCCGCCGGTGGCGTGGTCGACGATCGAGACGGTGGCGAAGCCGTCGGTGGTGTAGTCGGCGTCGGTGGCCAGCGCGCGGCCGGTCCTGGGGTCGAGGGCGTACTCGAAGTAGCGGCTGTCGGCGGTGAACGTGCCGGTGGCGGGCTGCCTGACGTAGAGGCGCTTGCCGCTGTCGAGGGTGTAGGAGACGAGCTCGATGGGGTCGCCGGCGCGCTCCTCGACCCGCACCGACGTGCCCGGCAGGGAGATCGAACGGGCGGCGGGGCGCGTCGTGGCGGGGCCTGTCGTGGGCGGTGTGGCGGGGGCGGAGGGGGGGGGGGGCGGAGGTGGCGACGGGGGGGGCCGATGAGGTGGGCGCCGCGCCGCCACCGCCGGAACCCTCGGAGAGGCGGACGGCGACCAGCGCTGTGGCCGTGACCAGGGTGAGCGCCCCCGCCACAGCCGCTGTGACCACCCATCCGGTACGCCGGCGCCGGGTCGGCCACGTGGGCGGACCGGGACGCGGCGGTGGCTGCGCGGCGCCTGACCGCGGCGGACTCGGGCGCGGCGGACTCGGGCGCGGCTGAGGGCCCGGCACGTGC
>NZ_BAAAMU010000117.1:0-32351 GCF_039529435.1 Nonomuraea maheshkhaliensis | reverse complement strand
CCCGCGTTGTCGCCGGGCAGCAGCAGCACCACCTCGTCGCCGCGCCCCGCCGCCAGCCCGTGCCGCATCGCGGCCTGCGCCGAGCCCCAGAACGCGGCCCGTTCCCGCTGGCCGCCGTGCTTGACCACCACCACGACGTGCGGCGCGCCCAGATCCACCCCGAGCCGCCTGGCCCGGTCCGCGAGCCCGGGGGAGCCGGGCCGCGAGATCAGGTCGTCGAGCAGCTCGCCCCTGACCCGGCCCTCCGCCTCCGCCACGCTCCTGCGGAACAGCAACAGCAGCGCGCACACCAGCGCCGCCCGCTCAAGAATGCGTTCGTCGGCGTCGTCGCTGCGCAGCACCAGCGTGCACAGCGGCTCACCGCCGACGTCCACGGACGCGATCAGCAGATCGCCCCTGCGCACCGTACGCCCCAGCGCCCGCGACGCCTGCGCGGCCTCCAGCACGCCCACGTCCGGCTCCGCCAGCTCGCCCGCCGCGCCGCCGATCGCCCGCCCCAGGTCGTCCAGCACGGCCAGCGAGCCGCCCAGGACGTCCGTCACCACGGCCGCCACGTCCTCGATGCCGCCGCCGCGCAGCACCAGCGAGGTCATCCTGTCGTGCGCCATGGCGGCCCGCTCGACCGCCTGGCCGTGCTCACGCGCCGTCCTGTGGGCGCGCGACAGCTCCTCCAGCGCGTTCCTGGTCTCCTGCAGCAGCCTGGCGTTGTCGATCGCGACGGCGGCGTGCGCGGCCAGGCTCGCCAGCAGCGACACCTCCTCCTGGTGGAACGGCCGCGCGCTGCGGTTGGCCGCCATGAGCACGCCGATCACCCGCTGCCCCAGCCGCAGCGGCACCCCGAGGATGGCGACCAGGCCCTCCTCGGTCACCGCCTCGTCGATGTCCTCCTTGTGGCGGAACCTGGCGTCGGCGAAGTAGTCGGCCGTCGCGTACGGCGTCGCCGTCTGCGCCACCAGCCCGCCCAGCCCCGCCCCCATGGCCAGCCGCAACGCCCGGAACTTGGCCGAGATCGACCCGTCGGTGACCCGCATGTAGGTGTCACCCCGCTCGGGATCGTGCAGCGTCATGTACGCGACGTCCGTGGCCAGCAACTGCCTGGCCCGGTGCACGATGGCCTCAAGGACGGCGTCCAGGTCCCGCAGCGCGGCCAGGTCGCCGGCCGTGTCGTAGAGCGCCGACAGCTCGGTCTCGCGCCTGGCGCGCCGCTTGAGCAGGTCGCGTACCTTGAGCGCCTCGACCTTGGCCTGCTCCAGCTCCTCGATCGCCGCCGCGTCCGCCCCGGCCGCCCTGGCCCGGATGATCGGCCCCTCGAACTCCACCGCCGACGCCTCCCGCGCCAGCAGCTCAAGAAATTCCAGGGTGAGTGAAGGCATCAGCGAGCTGTCCAGCCGCCGTCCACAGGTAGAGAGACCCCGGTGATGAAGGACCCGCCGGGGCCGCACAGGTAGGCGACCAGGTCGGCCACCTCCTCCGGCTCGATCAGGCGCTTGATCGCGGCCGGCTCCAGCATGATGTCGCTCACGACCTCGTCCGGCGCGATGCCGTGCACCCTGGCCTGGTCCTCGATCTGCGCCTCGACCAGCCCCGTGCGTACGTAGGCGGGGCAGACGCAGGTCGAGGTCACCCCGTGGGGCGCCCCTTCGAGCGCCACGACCTTGGAGAACCCCTCCAGCGCATGCTTGGCCGTGGTGTAGGCCGACTTGAACGGCGACGCGCGCAGCCCGTGCACCGACGAGATGTTCACGAACCGCCCCCAGCCTCTGGCGTACATGCCGGGCAGCACCTTGCGCGCGATCAGGAACGGTGCCTCGACCATCACCCTGAGCATCGTCCCGAACACCTCGGGCGGGAACTCCTCGATCGGCGCCACGTGCTGGAACCCGGCGTTGTTCACCACGATGTCCACCGGCTCGTCGGGCAGCGCCGCCGTGAAGCCGGGATCGCTCAGGTCGGCCACCACGGCCAGGCCGCCCACCTCGGCGGCCACCTTCGCGGCGGGCTCGGCCCGCATGTCCACGACCAGCACCCTGGCCCCCGCCGCGGCCAGCCGCCGGGCGCAGGCCGCCCCGATGCCGCCTCCCGCCCCCGTCACCAGCGCGGTGCGCCCCGTCAGCTCACCCGAGAGATGCTTCGCCATACTCCGCACCTTAAGCGCTGGCCGGGTGACGCAGCATGGGGGCGGGCGACATAGATGGACGACCCGATATGTGGATCTACGGCGTCTGCTATGTTGAACGCATGATCGCGTATTCGTCCCAGTGGTGGCCCGCCTCCTAGGCGGACCATCCAGCGCATACGCACCCCGGCCGCCTCGACGAGGCGGCCGTCACCGTTGAGGTGGGTGTCCCCCCGTCGAGCACCGACGAGAAAGGGCACTCATGACCGGCACCGCCTTCACCTGGCCACGGCTTCTCACCACGCTGCTCGACGGCGCTTCCCTGACCTCCCGCCAGGCCGCCTGGGCGATGAACCAGATCATGACCGACCGCGCCACCGACGCCCAGATCGCGGCGTTCGCCGTCGCGCTGCGCGCCAAGGGCGAGAGCGTGGCCGAGGTGGCCGGGCTGGCGGACGGCATGCTGGCCGGATCGGCGGCGATCCGCGTCTCCGGCAACCCCGTCGACCTCGTCGGCACCGGGGGCGACCGCGCCAACACCGTCAACGTCTCCACCATGGCCGCCGTCGTGGCCGCGGCGGCGGGCGCCAAGGTGGTCAAGCACGGCGGCAGGGCCGCCACGTCGGCGGCGGGCGCGGCGGACGTGCTCGAAGAGCTCGGCGTGGCCGTCGACCTGCCGCCGGCCGCGGTGGTCAGGGTGGTGGACGAGGTCGGGATCACGTTCTGCTTCGCGCCCGTCTTCAACCCGGCGCTGCGACGCACCTCGGGGCCGCGCCGCCAGCTCGGCGTCCCCACGGTCTTCAACTTCCTCGGCCCGCTGACCAACCCCGCACTGCCGCCCAGTCAGGCGGTCGGGGTCTTCCAGCCGGCGATGGCCGAGGTCATCGCGGGCGTGCTGGCCGAGCGCGGCGGCTCCTCGCTCGTCTTCAGGGGCGACGACGCGCTCGACGAGCTGACGACCTGCGCTCCCTCGACGGTCTGGGTGGTACGCCGCGGCGTCGTCACCCGCACGACCTTCGACCCGCTCGATCTGTCCATCCCGCGGTCCCGCCTCGACGAGCTGCGCGGCGGCGACGCCCGGCACAACGCGGACGTGGCCCGCGCGGTGCTGTCGGGCGAGGCGGGGCCGGTGCGCGACATCGTGCTGCTGAACGCGGCCGCCGCCCTGGTGGCCGCCGACGGCACCCCGCCGGCGGCCGAGCTCACCCCGGCCCTGGGGGCGGCCTGCAAGCGGGCGGCGGACGCCGTCGACTCAGGGGCCGCGCTGTCGCTGCTCACCCGCTGGGCCCAGGCAACCCAGGCCGCCGCCACCCGCGCCCGGCACGGGTGAGGGTCAGGGGCGGGTCATCGACAGGACGTCGAGTGCGGCGTCGAGTTGTTCCTCGGTGAGCCGCCCCTCGGCCACGTGGCCGCGCTCGATGACGACCTCCCTGATCGTCTTGCGCTCCGCCAGGGCCTGCTTGGCGATCTTCGCGGCCTCCTCGTAGCCCACGTACCGGTTCAGCGGGGTGACGATCGACGGCGACGACTCGGCGTACTCGCGCAGGCGCTCGACGTTCGCGGTGATGCCGGAGACGCAGCGGTCGGCGAGCAGGCGCGAGACGTTGGCCAGCAGCCTGATCGACTCCAGGATGCCGCGCGCGATGACGGGCAGCTGCACGTTCAGCTCGAAGACGCCGGACGCGCCCGCGAACGTGATCGCCGCGTCGTTGCCGATCACCTGGGCCGCCACCATGGCCGTGGCCTCGGGGATCACCGGGTTGACCTTGCCGGGCATGATGGACGAGCCGGGCTGCAGGTCGGGCAGGTTGATCTCGGCGAGCCCGGCCCGCGGCCCCGAGCCCATCCACCGGAGATCGTTGGCGATCTTGGTGAGCGACACCGCGACCACCTTGAGCTGCCCCGACAGCTCCACGATGGAGTCCTGCGCGCTCTGGGCCTCGAAATGGTCCCTGGCCTCGATGAACGGGATCCCGGTCGCCTCGCGCAGCTTGCCGATCGCCTCGTGGGCGAACCCCGGCGGCGTGTTGATCCCCGTGCCCACCGCGGTGCCGCCCAGAGGCAGCTCCAGAACGTGTTCCAGGGCCCCGAGCACGCGGACGACGCCGTGCTCGATCTGCGTCGCGTACCCGCCGAACTCCTGGCCCAGCGTCACCGGGGTCGCGTCCATCAGGTGGGTGCGCCCCGACTTCACCACGCCGTCGAACTCGATCGCCTTCGCCCGCAACGCCTCCGCCAGGTGCCGCAGCGAGGGCACCAGGTGGTAGCTCACCTCGGTCGCCGCGGCCACGTGGATGGAGGTCGGGAAGACGTCGTTGGACGACTGCGAGGCGTTCACGTGGTCGTTGGGATGCACCGACCGGCCCAGCCGCTCCTCAGCCAGCGTCGCGATCACCTCGTTGGCGTTCATGTTGGACGAGGTGCCCGAGCCGGTCTGGAAGACGTCGATCGGGAAGTGGGAGTCGTGCTCGTTCTCCGCCACGTCCGCGGCGGCCTGCGCGATCGCCTCCGCCATGTCCTTGTCGATCACGCCCAGCTCGCCGTTGACCTCGGCGGCCACGGCCTTGATCAGGCCGAGGGCGGCGATGTGGGACGGCTCCAGCGGGCGTCCGGAGATCGGGAAGTTCTCCACCGCCCGCTGGGTCTGCGCACGCCACTTCGCGCCCGCCGGCACGCGTACTTCGCCCATCGAGTCATGTTCGATCCTGAACTCGCTCATGACTTCAGTCTGGCTCACGCCCGCGCGTTCGCCTCGGACGACACCGCCCGGCGCCCGTGGTCGGCTCGGGTCGGCTCGGGCCGGCCGTGTCAGCTGGAGAAGAGCGCCACGATGAGGACGGCGATCACCACGGCGGCCGCGGCGGCCACCGCCATGAGCACCAGCATGCCGTTGCGGTTGCCCGCGGGCTTCTGCTCCGGCTGGCCGGCGATGGAGAACAGGTCCGTGCCGAGGCCCTGGCTCTCGTACGGCACCTGCGGGGCGCCGGCCTGCTGGGCGCCCGGGCCCATCGGGGGCTGCTGGCCTGGTTGCTGTCCCGCCTGCTGCTGTCCTGGCTGCTGCCGGTCGGCGGGCAGCGGGTAGACCTGCTGGCCGGGGGCTCCTGGCAACTGCGAGGGGATGCGCGTGGTGGCCATCGAGCCCTCGTCGCGCTGGGGCGGCCTGCCCTGGTCGGAACCCGGGGCGGGGAAGGGGCCCTTCGGGCGGGAGATGCTCACTGTGCGCTCGGGGTCATAGCCCTCGCCGCTGCCCGCCCCGCCGCCGGCGCCAGGGCCGGTGCCCGTGCCGCCGCCGCCCGTGCCGCCGGTCTGCGGCTGGGCGCCGAAGTGCTGCTGCTGGCCCTGTGGGGGGTAGCCGGAGGAGGTGGAGTGGGGCACGGTCGGCGCGCTCGAAGCACGCATCGGCTGCCCGCCCTGCGCTCCGGGCCGCTGCCCAGGCGCGCCCTGGTTCGGCCCGCCCTGGTTAGGCCCGCCCTGGTTAGGCCCGCCCTGCCCCGGACCACCCTGGTTCGGGGCTGCCTGACCGGGCCCACCCTGGTTGGGCCCGCTCTGGCCGGGCCCCTGTCCGCCCTGTGCGCCCGGTCCACCGGGTCCGCCCGGTCCACCCGGGGCGTTGGGGCCGCCGAATCCCTGCGGGTTGAACGCGTTGGGGCCGCCGGGACCGCGTCCTCCCGGGGCGCCGGGACCGCCGGGTCCCTGCGGGCCTCCTGGTCCGCCAGGTCCTGGCGGACCACCCGGACCGCCTGCCTGAGGGCCGCCCATCGGTGCGCCGTGGCCGGCCTGCGGGCCGCCACGACCACCGGGGCCCTGCCCCGGTGCGCCGCCACCGTACGGGGGAGCGCCCTGCGTCGGCCCGCTGGGCCGCCCCTGCCCAGGACCACCCGCGCCCTGTCCGGGACCGCCTGCGCCCTGCACCGGCCCCCCGGAACCGGGGCCACCGGCACCAGGCCCGCCCGAACCAGACCCGGGGCCATGGCCAGGTCCGGCCGGCCCGTGGGGACCTCCGGCCTGGGCGGCCGCCGCGCCCTGGACGCCCCGGCCGCCGGGACCCTGGCCTCCTTGGGTGGGGGGTTGCGGGGCGGCGAACGGATCGGGCAAAGCGGCCTCCTGCGCCATAAGAGCCTCGGCCGTGAGCACCGGCATCTCGCTCGTCGGGGTGTCGGCGACCATGCGCAGCAGGGTCTCCGCCTTGGCAGCGTTGAGCCGCTGCCGATAGTCCTTGCTCAGCAGCCCGTTCAGCACCGGCCGCAGTTGCCCCGCCTGCGTGGGCGGGTCGGCGCTCTCGGTGAGCAGCGCCGCCAGCGTCTCAGCGATCGTGGACCGCTCGTAGGCAGGACGTCCCTCGACCGCGAAGTAGAGGGTGGCTCCGAGCGACCAGATGTCGGACTCGGGGCCGGTGTATTCGCCCCTGGCGCGTTCCGGGGCGGTGTAGCCGGGTGATCCGATCACCATGCCGGTTTTCGTCAGCCGCGAGTCGCCCTCGGCCTTGGCGATGCCGAAGTCGGTCAGCACCACCCGGCCGCTCTCGGTGATGAGCACGTTGCCGGGCTTGACGTCACGGTGGGTGATGCCCTGGGCGTGCGCAGCGCGCAGCGCCCCGAGCAGGTCGACGCCGATCTCCGCCACGAGCCGCGGCGGCAGCGGACCCTCTTCCTCGATCACCTGCTCAAGCGAGCGGGCCTCGATCAGCTCCATGATGATCCACGGGCTGTCGTCCTGGATCAGCACGTCGTGGATGGAGGCCACGGACGGGTGGCTGATCCGCGCGGCGATACGCCCTTCGCGGACCATGCGTTCGCGCAGCTCGGTCCGCTGTTCCTCGGTGAGTCCCGGGTCCTGGCGGATTTCCTTGACCGCCACCTCGCGCCCGAGCGCGCGGTCGCGAGCGCGCCACACCGTGCCCATCGTGCCCCGGCCGAGCGGGGAGATGAGCTCGTAGCGCTCCGCGAGCAGGCGTGTCTGCTGTTCCGGCATGAGAAGAAGATATCGATTCTCGCTTGGGAAGTGCTTTACCCTCGCTTGCGAAGTTCTCTGGGCCAGAACCGTCGAGGAAGGCACAACTTTATCACCGTAGCTTTGAATCGAGCATAAGCCGATGGAGTAGGCCGCGGTTCGACACGCTTCCTGTGGACGCCCTCGCCGGGCTTGCGTTCCTGCCGGGGCGAGGGCACGTTGACGGGTGGTGGCGGGGGAGCGTCGGCCCGGTGCAGCCCGCGGTGCGAGGGCCTGCGCGCGAAGGCGGGCTGGGTGGCGGGCGTGGGCTGGCGCGCGGGCTTGCGCGGGCTCATCGGCTCTTCGGCGGAGCCGCCCGCGGCGACCCTGGTCAGCATGAGCGAGGCGCGTACGGAGTCGAGGCGTGTCGCCGGGTCGATGCGCAGCAGCGCGTCGAGCACGGGCGCCAGCGGCCCCGCCTTGGTCATCGGGATCGGCTCGCCGCTGGTGAGCGCCGCGAGCGCGGCGGCGGCGGTGCGTCTGCCGTGCAGCCCCCTGCCCTCGACGGCGGTGTAGAGGGTCGCGCCGAGCGACCACAGATCGCCGGCGGGGCTGGCCTTCGAGCCCAGCACCCGCTCTGGAGCGATGTAGCCCGCGGACCCCAGAACGATGCCCGCCTGGGTGATGGAAACGTCACCTTCGAGTGCGGCCAGGCCGAAGTCGGTGAGCACCGCCCGGTCCTCGGTCACCAGCACGTTGCTCGGCTTGACGTCGCGGTGCAGGATGCCCTTGGCGTGCACGGCCCGCAGCGCGCCGAGGATCTGCCGGCCGATCTCGGCGGCCCGGCGCGGGTGGAGCGGTCCTTGTTCCTGGATGAGCTGTTCGAGGGACTTCGCCCGGAGCAGCTCCATCACGATCCACGGCCGGTCGTCCTCGGTGACCACGTCGAACACGGTGATGACCGAGGGGTGCGTGACCATGGCGGTGGCCCGGCCCTCGCGCTCGGTGCGCGCGCACAGCTCGGCACGCAGCTCCTCGTCGAGAACGGACGGCAGCCGCACTTCCTTGACCGCCACGTCCCGGTCAAGCAACTCGTCATGTGCCCGCCAAACGGTGCCCATGCCGCCCCGACCGACCGGCTCCATGAGCCGATAGCGCGCGGCGAGTAGGTAACCGGAGGGCGCACGCATGCCAGGCAGCTTACCTATTTGTGTAAACCGACCAGTAGAGGCGGGGCCGATAATTTGTTGCGAACTTAAGTCAACCCGCCTGACTCGTCACGTCAGCAAACCTCCAGGCCACATCCTCCCAGTTGATGAGGCCCCACAGTTTCTCGACGTAGTCCGGACGCACGTTGCGATACTGAAGGTAGTACGCGTGCTCCCACGCGTCGAACACGAGCAGCGGCGTGGTGTTCATCCCGACATTGCCGTGGTGGTCGTAGACCTGCTCCACGACCAGTCTGCGGCCGAGCGGCTCCCAGGCCAGCACGCCCCAGCCGGAGCCCTGCACCGACGCGGTCGCGGTGGTGAGCTGCCGCTGGAACGCCTCGAACGTGCCGAAGTGCTCCACGATGGCGCCCGCGAGCGGGCCGTCGGGGCGGTCGCCGCCGTCCGGTGACAGGTTCTCCCAGAAGATCGAGTGCAGCACGTGGCCGGACAGGTTGAACGCGAACGTCTTCTCCAGCCCGACCAGGCCGCCGAACTCGCCCTTGTCGCGCGCCTCCGCGAGGCGTTCGAGCGTGTCGTTGGCGCCCTTCACGTACGCGGCGTGGTGCTTGGCGTGGTGCAACTCCAGGATCTCGCCGGTGATGGCCGGTTCGAGGGCGGAGTAGTCGTAAGGCATGTCGGGAAGGGTGTAGTCCCCCATGGGTCCTCCTTGTCGATCTGCGAAGTCGATCTACGAAAGGAGACTATTGCAAGTCATTCGCAACTGCATCAGACTTGCGACCTAGGTCCTCCGTCGGCGGGCCGGCAAGGGCCGGCTCGGCCCCGCCCGCCGGCGCGTTTTCCCGCCCGGCCCTCTCGGGGCGTTTCCGCAGCTCATCGGCCAGGTGTGTCGTCCGGCACAACGACTCGTCGAAATCTTGTGCATGATGCCTGGTAGGGGACTTTCAGGCGTACGGCAGGCTGACTTACAGGAAACACCGGGCTCCGTCAGCGACTTGTAAGGGTGCCGTAAGAGGCGGGGGGCATGGTTGAGCCTAGAAAGAAGGCGAGCTCCCACGGACGGCCGGAATCTGTCGGTCCCGAACGTCAGACTGAGGGCACACCCCGAGGTCCACTCCGAGGTCCACCACCGTTAACGACCGATGAAGGACGTGATGAAGATGCGCCAGATCCAGGTTCGCCGCCGGCCGAAGAAGTCGACCAGAGCCGCTCTGGACCTTCGCACTCCGTCAGGGCGCCAGCTGCCCTTTTGAAAACCCGCATTCAGGAGCGCAATCTGAGAGGTGCGCGATGTGCAGTCACTACCCCGCTTGCCCGAGTGCCGACTCCCTCGACCGTGAGCGGTCGCACGTCATCTCGGCCCACCCCGATCAGGGCTGGAGCCTTCTCTGCAACGGCGTCGTGCTGTTCGACGACACCGGCCTGCTGCTGCCCGACGGCTCCGTCGTGGCGCCGCACCGGGCCCCGGTGGCCGCGTGAGCATCTCCTGGGTCACCAGGCCGGAGGAGCAGCGAGACCTCTCGGCGATCCGCGAGGTCCTGCTCGCGGCGTTTCCGACCGCGCTCGATGCCGACCTGGTCGACGCGGCCCGCGACGCCGGTGAGTCCCTGGTGCTCGTCCTCGGGCACCCCGCCTACCACCCCCGCTTCGGCTTCGTCCGCGCCTCCGCGTACGGCATCAGGGCGCCTTCGACGTGCCCGACGAGGCCATGACGGCGCTCGTGCTCGACGACCGGCGACCGGTGCCCACCGGCACGATCGCTCACCCGCCACCCTTCGCCCTGTGACCACACCCGGCCCCTGCCGGGCCGCCGGCCTTCGCCCGGTCGCCGGCTGCCGACCGCTCGGTCCTTGACCCGCGCGGCCCTCACAACGCCGTCGTGATGATCAGCGGCGGCCGATCGACAGCACCGGGCCGGTCTTGTCGGTGAAGAAGTCTTCGCCCTTGTCGTCGACGACGATGAACGCGGGGAAGTCCTCGACCTCGATCTTCCACACCGCCTCCATCCCCAGCTCCGGATATTCGAGCACCTCGACCTTCTTGATGCAGTCCTGCGCCAGCCGCGCCGCAGGCCCGCCGATGGAGCCCAGGTAGAAGCCGCCGTGCTCCTGGCACGCCTCGGTGACCTGCTTGGAGCGGTTGCCCTTGGCCAGCATCACCATCGAGCCGCCCGCGGCCTGGAAGCGCCCGACGTAGGAGTCCATCCGGCCGGCCGTCGTCGGGCCGAAGGAGCCGGAGGCGTAGCCCTCGGGGGTCTTGGCGGGGCCGGCGTAGTAGACGGCGTGGTCCTTGAGGTATTGCGGCATCTCGCCGCCATTGTCGAGCAACTCGGCGATCTTGGCGTGCGCGATGTCACGGGCGACGACGAGGGGGCCGGTGAGCGAGAGCCGCGTCTTGACCGGATATTTCGTGAGCTGGGCGAGGATTTCCGGCATGGGGCGGTTGAGGTCCACCTGGACGACGTCGTCGGAGAGGTGCTCGTCGGTCGTCTCCGGCAGGTAGCGGGCCGGGTCGGTCTCCAGCTTCTCCAGGAAGACGCCCTCCGGCGTGATCTTGGCCAGCGCCTGGCGGTCGGCCGAGCAGGAGACGGCGATGGCGACCGGGCAGGAGGCGCCGTGGCGGGGCAGGCGGATGACGCGGACGTCGTGGCAGAAGTATTTGCCGCCGAACTGCGCGCCGATGCCAAGCTTCTGGGTCAGCTCGAAGACCTTGGCCTCCATCTCCAGGTCCCTGAACCCGTGCCCGGACGCGGAGCCCTCGGTGGGGATGGAGTCGAGGTAGCGGGCGCTGGCGTATTTCGCGGTCTTGAGCGCGTATTCGGCGGAGGTGCCGCCGACGACGACGGCCAGATGGTACGGCGGACAGGCCGCCGTGCCCAGCGAGCGGATCTTCTCCTCCAGGAAGGCCAGCATGCGCTTCTCGTTGAGCACGGCCTTGGTCTCCTGGTACAGGAACGACTTGTTGGCGGAGCCGCCGCCCTTGGCCATGAACAGCAGCTTGTACTCGTCGGGGTGCCCGTGGGGGTCCTCGGCGTAGAGCTCGACCTGAGCGGGCAGGTTGCTGCCGGTGTTCTTCTCCTCCCACATGGTGAGCGGAGCCATCTGCGAGTAACGCAGGTTGAGCTTGGTGTAGGCGTCGTACACGCCGCGCGAGACGTGCTCGGCGTCGAGGCCGTCGGTCAGCACGTGGCGGCCGCGCTTGCCCATGACGATGGCGGTGCCGGTGTCCTGGCACATGGGCAGCACGCCGCCGGCCGAGATGGAGGCGTTCTTCAGCAGGTCGAGGGCGACGAAGCGGTCGTTGCCGCTGGACTCGGGGTCGTCGATGATCTTCCTGAGCTGGGCGAGGTGCGAGGAGCGCAGGAAGTGGGAGATGTCGTGGATGGCCGTCTCGGTGAGCAGCCGCAACGCCTCAGGATCGACTTCGAGGAACGTACGCCCCGCCGCTTCGACCTTCCGCACCCCCTCCGACGTGATCAACCGGTATTCGGTCTCGTCGGCTCCCAGCGGAAGCAGGTCGGTGTAGTCGAACTCGCCCATGTCCATCCTTTCGGTCCTCCAAGAGATTACGCTCCCTTGGCCCGACCGTCGGACCGGCACAGGCTTTGCACGCTCCTGGCTGAAAGGCTCAGGCTTCCGAGGGCCGTACGGCCGCCTCGGCGCCCGAGCGCGCGGAGCCCAGCCCGAGCAGGATGCCGGCGACGACCAGCCCGGCGCCCAGCAGATCGTACGCCGACGGCATCGCGACCCCCAGCACCGCGCCCGTGACGATGGCGGCCACCGGGATGAGCCCCGCGAACAGCCCCGCCCGGCCCGGCCCCAGCTTGGGCAGCGAGCTGTACCAGAGGAAGAAGGCGATCACGGTGACCACGACCGCCAGGTAGGCGAACCCGAGCGCCTCGGTCAGCGTGGGCACTCTGACCAGGTCCGTACCGGCGTCGATCAGCCCCACCACGACCAGGGTGGGCACGGCCAGCGCGGTCGAGTAGGCCGACACCCTGATCGCGCCCAGCTTGGGCAGCAGCGGGATGGCCAGCAGCGAGAAGCACACCTCGCCCACGAGCGCGCCGAGCGCCCACAGCAGGCTGGCGGTGTCGCCGCTGCCGAGGCCGGTGGCCAGGGTGGCCCCGGCCACGACCACGGCGGCGCCGGACAGCAGCCGGGGCGCGGGCCGGCCGCCGGCCAGCGCGAGCGCCAGCGGCACGGTGCCGAGCACGGTGCCCACCAGGGCGGGCCCCGAGGCGCGGGTGGACTCGACCACGCACACGTTGAAGATCACCAGGCCGAAGAGCGTCAGCCCGCCCAGGCACAGGAGCTCGCGCGCCGTCATGCGGACGAACCGCAGGCCGAGCACTCGCGTTATGAGGAGCAGGATGACCGAACCGACAAGATACCGAACGGCCTGCCCGCCGTATATCGGGTAAGCCTCGACGAGTTTCGAGACGCCGGCCAGCGTGCCGACGAGGAACATGGCCGAGGCGGCGCCGATGATGCCGTTTCTCATGCGAAGGATGCTAGGGAGACAATGGTTCGTTCAAACAGTCCAATGTCCCGCCGAGAGACAGGACCAATATGGCTGACCTCCATATCCAGATAAGGCGGGGCGAGGGGGCCATCGCCGGGCAGATCGCGGCTGAGCTGCGCGACTCCATCCGGGGCGGGCGGCTCACTCCCGGCACCCGCCTGCCCGCCACCCGCGATCTCGCCTCCGACCTCCAGGTCTCCAGGGGCGTGGTGGTGGAGGCGTACGAGCAACTGGTCGCCGAAGGCTTCCTGATCTCCAGGGTGGGCGTCGGCACCCAGGTCACCCCCAAGAACGCGCGTGGCGTGCCCAAGCCGCGCGACACCGCGCGGCACCGGCCCGATCAGCGGCCCAGCCAGCAGGCAGGTGGGCCTGGCAGGACCCCCGCCAGGGGCACGTCGCACTACGGTCATCGCCCCACCTCCCCGGACCTCAGCCACTTCCCCCGTGAACGCTGGCTGGCGGCCGTCAGGCATGTCCTGACCACCGTACCCTCGGACGCCCTCGATTACGGGGACCCCGGTGGCGTGCCTGAGCTGCGTGAAGAGCTCGCCGGCTACCTCCGGCGAGTCAGGGCCGCCGACGTGCGCCCGGAGAACCTCGTCATCGTGGGCGGCGTGGCGCAGGGCCTGAGCCTGGTCCTGCACGTGCTGACCCAGCAGCGGCCGATCCGGCTGGCCGTGGAGGACCCGACCAGCCACCGGCAGGTGCCGCTGCTGCGGCGGGCGGGCGCGCGGCTGGTGCCGGTGCCGGTGGACGAGCAGGGCCTGGACGTGCGGCGGCTGAGCGGGGAGGCCGTGCTGGTGACGCCGGCGCACCAGTACCCGACGGGAGTGGTGCTGTCGCCGCCGCGCCGGGCCGCGCTGATGGAGTGGGCGTACGCGGGGGACCGGGCGATCCTGGAGGACGACTACGACGCCGAGTTCCGCTTCGACCGCGACCCCGTCGGCTGCCTCCAGGGGCTGGCGCCCGGCCGGGTGATCCTGTCCGGCAGCGTGAGCAAGGCGCTCGCGCCCGGCCTGCGGCTGGGCTGGGTGGCGGCGCCGCCCGATCTGGCCGAGGCGATCCGGCGGGCGCGGGGCGAGCTGGACCTGGGCTCGCCGGTCATCGAGCAGTACGCGCTGGCCCACTTCCTGCGTACCGGCGGCTACGACAAGCACCTGCGGCGCATGCGCAGGGAGTACCGGCGGCGCAGGGACGCGCTGGTCACGGCACTGGGCGCGGAGCTGCCCGAGGTGCGGGTGAAGGGGATCGACGCGGGGCTGCACCTCTACCTGGAGTTGCCGGACGGGTGGAACGAGCCGCGCACGGTGCGGGCCGCCCGCGAGCTGGGCCTGTCGGCCGAGGCGGTGGGGCCGATGCGGGAGGCGGCGGGGCCGCCGGCCATGGTGGTGGGCTTCGCGCGGCTGCCCGTGCACAAGGCGGCCGACGCGGTACGAGGGTTGAAGGTCAGCATGTCAGGACAAATCTCTGAATAAGGGAGTATTTCGCGGGAAAGCGGGAGGCGTTATGCGGGTGGGACTGCTGGGTCTGGGCCGGATCGGAGCCTTTCACGCCGCCACCCTGGCCGCGCATCCCCTCGTGGACGAGCTGATCGTGGCCGATCCCGTACGCACGTCGCCGTACGGCGGACCGGGGGACCCCTTCGAGACCGACGCCGTCGTCATCGCCACCCCGACCAGCACCCACGCGGACCTCATCCTTGAGGCGTGCGCCAGAGGCGTCCCCGTGTTCTGCGAGAAACCGGTGGCGGGGACGGTCGCCGCGACCGTCGAGGTGCTGCGGGCCTGCGCGGGACACCGCGTGCAGATCGGCTTCCAGCGCAGGTTCGACCCCGGCTACGTCGCGGCGGAGCGCGCGGTGCGCGGCGGCGAGCTGGGCGAGCTGCACCGGGTGCACCTGGTCACGGCCGATCCCGCGCCGCCGCCCGCCGAGTACCTTCCGACGTCAGGGGGCATCTTCCGCGACTGCCACATTCACGACTTCGACATCCTGCGCTGGGTGACCGGCCGCGAGGTGACCTCCGTCTACGCGCGCGGAGCCAACCGCGGCGCGGCGTTCTTCCGGGAGGCGGGCGACGTGGACAACAGCGCCGCGCTGCTCACGCTCGACGACGGCACGCTCGCCACCTTGCAAGGCTCGCGCTACAACGGCGGCGGGTACGACGTGCGCATGGAGCTCGCGGGCACCAGGCGCACGCAGGCCGTCGGGCTCAGCCCGCGCGCCCCGCTGTACACCACCGAGGACCTGCCCGGCCTGGACAAGCCCTGGCCGGACTTCGTCGCCCGGTTCGAGACCGCCTACCGGGACGAGATCGACTGCTTCCTGACGGGTGGCACGAGCCCGTGCACGATCACGGACGCGCTGGAGGCCCTGTACGTGGCCGAGGCCGCCGACCTGTCCCTGCGCGAGGGCCGCCCCGTCGAGGTCGCCGAGGTACGGCTCCAGGCGTGACCGGGGCCTGTCAGGTGGAGACCAGGCCATGGCCTTGGGCTGGGACGGGGCCTGTCAGGTGGTGGCCGTCGTGCGTCTCGGCTCGAAGCCGGGCGCCAGCAGGATGATGACGGCGGCCAGCACCAGCGGCGCGGCGAAGGCCACGCGCATGTTCGCGGCCTCCGCGAGGCCGCCCACGAGGGCCGCGCCGACGATGAAGCCGACGTAGTTGAACAGGTTGACCCGGGCGATGGCCACTCCGGTCCCGGCCGGGTCGAGCCGGCCGGCCGCGGAGAACGACTGCGGCGCCACCACCGCGAGGCCCACCCCGGTCACTCCGAAGGCGACCAGCCCGAGCAGCTGGTTCGGGGCCAGCACGACCGACGCGAAGCCCACTGTCGCGATCACGCCGCCGACCCTGACGATGGCGGCCGGCCCGTACCGCCTGACGGCGAGGTCGCCGCCGAGCCTGACGGCCAGCGTGGTCGCCTGGTAGGCGGCGTAGGCCAGCGGGACCACCCAGGGCTCGGCCGTCAGCACACCCTGCATGTAGACGGAGCTGAAGTTGGAGACGGCCGCGTCGCCGACGTACAGGAAGGCCATGGCCAGGCAGAGCGGGATGATCGGCCGCCACGGGAAGCCGTCGAAGTGCGCCGGCCCTGTCTCGGGCTTCTCCTCGCCCGTCGTGTAGAGAGAGCGGCCGAAGATCAGGGAGCCGGCCACGGCGAGCAGCATCGGCAGCGTCATGATCAGCTCCAGCGGGAGACGGGCCGACGCCGCCGCCGACGCCCACAGCGCTCCGGCCATGCTGAGCGCGCTCCACACGCAGTGGAACCCGTTCAGCACCTGGAGGCCGTACCTGCGCTCGACCGCCACGCCCTGCATGTTCATGCCCGCGTCCACCGCGCCCAGCGCCAGCGCGTACACCAGCAGCACGGGCACGAGCAGCGCCACCTGCGGCGCGAACCCCGCCAGCACCACGGCGGCGGCCACCGCCGGCTGCGCGATCCGCAGCAGCAGCCTGCTGCCGAACCGGGCGGCGAACGCCCCGGCCCCCACGCTGCCCACCCCGGCGAACACCGGCACGATGAGCAGCAGCAGCGTGAGCGAGCCCTCGTCGAGGTGGTGCCTGGTCTGCAGCGACGCGATCTGGACGAGCAGCGTGGCGAGGGACAGCCCTTGTACGGCGAAGACGGCGTACGTGGCGATGCGGGCCTGGCGATCACGCAAGGACGGCACGGCGGCCTCCTGATCGGGGGGAAATCAAACGTGAGGCGCGGTCAGGTTAGCCGCTGTCACAGGCCCTCCGCCAGCACCGGAACGCAACGAGTGATCTCTGGCCGCGGCCCAGACGCCGAGCGCGAGCAGCGCCGCCACCTCACTGACCGCCAGACCCCGCTCCACCAGCCCCAACGGCATGACGCGGTACCACGGCAACCCCTCGGCGGCTCCGACGAGCATCATCGTGCCGATGCCCGCCACCCACAGCACCGAGCAGATCCCGAACCCGAACGCCACGAGCATCGCCCGCGACCGCTCCCGCCGCCAGGGCCTGGCGATGATCACCACCGCCAGCGGCAGGCAGAGGAAGGCGACGAAGCTGCCCACGCGGTGGATGCTGCCGCTCAGGCTGGGCCCGACCGACCAGTCGTGCTTCTCGAACCAGGCGGCCGCCAGCAGCCCGGCGCTCCAGCCCATGAGCGCGATCGTGCCGAACACCCCGGCCAGCCTCTTGCGCGCCAGCGACACCCCGATGGCCACGGAACCCACCGCCAGCAGGCCCACGCCGAGGGCGAAGATCCAGCCGTCGGGGCCCAAGCCGTGCTGACTGATCGTCCGCCTGAACGGGTCCATCTCGTCGAAGCTCGCCAGATCCAGGCCCAGGATCACCGCGATGCCCGCGCCTGCCACGCCGAGGCCCCACCGCGCCGGTTGATGCACGCGCACACCCCACTTCGACCGGTCCCTTGTGTACGGATCAACGGCCGTACCCGAAGGAGGATTCCTAAGAAAACGGTGAGAAAACCCCCCGCCGTACGGCGCGCCCATCGCCACGCCGACGTGAACGAGAAACTCATGAGAGAGGATTGCCGGACTACCCGCCGGAATCCATCGACACCTGTCCAATCAGGACGAGCGAACGGCGCGACCGCCAGATATCGTCAGAAGTGTGAACGAACGCGCGGGATCGTGGTTGCCGAAACTTCAGGAAGTCGGCGAGCGGCTGGCCGAGGAGTGGGTGTCCGCCCGCCGGCCGCAGGGGGCGGACGACGTGCCCCAGCCGCACGAGCTGCGCGCGTCCGACGCCGACAGGGAGCGCATCGCCCAGGTGCTCCAGGACGCGCACGCCGACGGGCGCCTCACGCTGGACGAGCTGGAGGAACGGCTCGGCGTGCTCTACGCCGCCCGCACGCTCGGCGAACTGGCCGAGCTCACGAGGGACCTGCTGCCCGCCGACCAGCAGCCGCTCAACCTGGACGGCCGGCCGGTCTCGGCGATCTTCAAGAAGGAGCAGCGCGGCGGGCGCTGGGTGGTGCCGGCCGAGCTCGGGGTGACGGCCATGTTCGGCACCACCAAGCTCGACTTCCGCGACGCGATCCTGCAGAACCGGCGGATCATCATCAACGCCACCCTCGTCTTCGGCGGGCTGGAGATCCACGTGCCCGAGGGGCTCGAAGTGATCAGGGTGGCCAAGGACAAGACGGTCCGCCTGACCAAGCAGCCCACCGGGCCCGAGGCGCCGGTGGTGGAGGTGCGCACCACGAACTTCGCGGGCGAGGTCAAGGTCAAGGAACCACCCCGCCGCAAGCGCCGCCGCTAGGGGGCTGGGCGCCCGGCGTCGGCGGCCGACGAGCGCGAGGCCGGTGCCCTGCTTGGCCGGCCCGTGCGGGCTCAGCCGGCCGTGTCGAAGTTGATCGCGCTGTACGCGCGCAGCTTCCACAGCTGGTGCTCACTCTCGATCTTGCGGATCGTTCCTGACCGGCCGCGCATCACCAGCGACTCGGTCACCGCCGAGCCGGACCGGAACCGTACGCCCTGCATGAGCTCGCCGTGTGTGATGCCGGTGGCCGCGAAGAACACGTCGTCGGACTTGACCAGGTCGTTCGTGGTGAGCACCTGACTCAGGTCGTGACCGGCGTCCACCGCCCGGCTCCGCTCGGCGTCGTCGCGCGGCCACAGCTTGCCCTGGATCACGCCGCCCAGGCACTTGAGCGCGCACGCCGCCACGATGCCCTCGGGCGTGCCGCCGATGCCGAGCATCAGGTCGATGCCGGTGCCCGCGCGGGCCGCCATGATCGCTCCGGCCACGTCGCCGTCGGTGATGAACTTGATCCGCGCGCCCGTCTCCCTGATCTCCTTGACCAGTCGCTCGTGCCGGGGCCGGTCGAGCACGACCACGGTCACGTCGGAGGGCGAGCAGTGCTTGGCCCTGGCGACCGCCTCGATGTTGACGGACACGGGCGCCTCGATGTCGACCACGTCGGCCGCCTCGGGGCCGGTGACCAGCTTCTCCATGTAGAAGACCGCGGACGGGTCGTACATGGAGCCGCGCTCGCTCACCGCGATGACCGACACCGCGTCCGGCATGCCCAGCGCGGTCAGCCTGGTGCCGTCGATGGGGTCGACCGCCACGTCGCAGTCGGGGCCGCTGCCGTCGCCCACGTGCTCGCCGTTGAACAACATCGGGGCGTGATCCTTCTCACCCTCGCCGATGACGACCACGCCGTTCATGGAGACCGTGCTGATCAACTGGCGCATCGCGTTGACCGCGGCGCCGTCCGCGCCGTTCTTGTCGCCCCGGCCGACCCACCGGGCCGCCGCCATCGCCGCCGCCTCCGTGACGCGGACGAGCTCCAGCGCCAGGTTGCGGTCGGGCGCGCGCTCGCTCGTGGCGAGCGCCGCGGGCACGGAAGTCTGATCGGACATGTCGGTGGCCCTCCTCGTCGGACGTCTACCTCGATCGTAGTTGCCGGTCTCTTCCCGGTCAGAGGGGGATAATCTGGCTCCGGAGAACGGATTTTGCGCCATACGCTGTGCGCGGCATGGATCTTGCCTCCAACATGGAGCGTGGCATCCCGCCGTGGAGGAGATCCCGAATGAGCGATGTGGAGAACGCGGTCGCCCAGCCGCGCACGTCCGAGCGCGGCGCGGCCACGCGCAGCTCGCTGCTCGCCGCCGCCAGGGCGGTCTTCGTCTCCAAGGGCTTCGCCGAGGCCGGCGTGACGGACGTGGTGGCCAGGGCCGAGGCCAGCGTGGGCAGCCTCTACCACCACTTCTCCGGCAAGGCGGATCTCTACCTCACGCTGTGGGAGGAGTTCCAGGCCAGGCAGACGCAGCGGACCAAGCAGGCCGCCCGCGCGGCCAGGGCGACCGGCGAGAGCGACCCGATGCGGGTGTTCGTCGGCGCCGCCCGCGCCTACCTCGACGGCTGTCTAGAAGAGCGCGAGCTGGCCGAGCTGTTCCTGCGCGGTGACGGGCCGCCTGGCTTCGAGGTGGTCATGCGCGACCGGCTGCGCAAGTGGGCGCAGCTCAACGCGGCACTGTTCGAGGACGACACCGCGCTCGTGGTGGTGCTCACCGGGGCGCTGGCGGCGGCCGTGCCCGAAGTGCTCCGCACGGGTGACCGCGACCTGGCCGAAGAGGTCCTCACCATCATCGGGCAGATCCGGCCGGCCGCTTCGGCGACCGCCGCCTCCAGCGGGTAGCCTCGGCGACTGTGCGACGGTTCACCCAAGGTTTCTACGGCTACGCGGTAGCCCTGTTCGTCTGTCTCGCGGGCGCGGGGCTGTTTCTGCTGGTCACCCCGCAGAGCCGGGAGGAGCACATCCCGCGGCTCGACTACTCCATCACCGTCGCCAACTTCGGCCACACGGTCCCGTACGGCGTGTGGGCGCCCCAGGCAGATCCGGCGAACTGGGTGCCCAACAGCAACAGGATCGCCGAGGGCGAGAACGGCGCGAAGGTCCTCTACCTGGGCTACGCCACCGCCGCGCGGCAGCACGCGATGTTCGCGCAGAGCGACGAGCGGCCGGCGGCCGGGTTCGCCAGCCGCATGGCCAACACCGACAAGGCCGCAGGCAGCCAGCAGGTCGGCGGCGTCGCTTGGGAGCGGCGCTTCAGGGAGGACAAGAACCAGCGCTCGCTGGTGCGCGTGCTGCCCGACGTGACGCTCGTCATCACCGGGACGGCCGACTGGACCGAGCTGGGCGAGCTGGCGGCACGCCTCCAGCAGCGACCCAAGGGCTGAGCGTGCCGTGATTGTCGGCCGGTCCCTCTAGGGTGGTGACGTGGCAGACGAGAAGGCACCCTCATACGAGCAGGCCCGCGAGGAGCTGACCGAGGTGGTGCGCCGCCTGGAGACCGGCGGGCTCACCCTGGAGCAGTCGATCGAGCTCTGGGAGCGCGGCGAGAAGCTGGCGGCCGTCTGCGAGGAATGGCTCCAGGGAGCCAGGGTCAAGCTGGCCGCCGCCATGGCCCGCCGCTCCGAGCCCCCCTCCCCCGGCTCCGACGACGCCCCCTTCTAGGGGCTTTCAGAGCCGCACGCAAACGCGCTTCGGGCCGCACGCACACTCTGTGGACACGCGCTTCGGGCCGCACGCACACGACCTGTGGGGCGCGTTCACGCGAGCTTCGGGCCCGCCGTCTCGCGAGCCCGCCCCCTCCCACGGGCCCGCGAGGGGCGTCAGGCGTCCGTTCTGACCAGGGTCACCACCGGGATGCGGCGGGTGGTCTTCTTCTCGTACTCGGCGAACTGGGGCGCCTGCTCCACCATCCTGGCGTAGAGGCGGTCGCGCTCCTCGCCCTCGGCGACGACGGCCTTCACCTCGAACGTCTCCGTCCCGATCTCCGCCGTGGCCGCGGGCGTGGCGACCAGGTTGTGGTACCACGCCGGGTTGCTGTCGTCGCCCCCCTTGGAGGCGATGACGACGTAGCGGTCGTCGTCCTTCAGGTACATCACCGGCGTGGTGACGCGCCTGCCGCTCTTGGCGCCCGTGGTGGTGAGCAGCACCAGCGGCGCGCCCTCGAACATGCCGCCGACCCGGCCCCCGTTCTCGCGGAACTCCTTGATGATCTGCTTGTTGAACTCGTTGTAGTCGATGGTCACGCTTCCGCTCCTCAGTAATCGGAGAACTCTCCGGTTGCAGCCTAATCGGAGAGCTCTCCGTTTGTCACCGATATGCTCGACCACGTGTGCGGACGCCGATTCCTGCCCGTGGTCGGGCAACCCCAGCCCGAGCGGGCCGATGCCGCGCGCAACCGGCAGAAGATCATCGACGTGGCGACGCGGATGATCGCCGAGCACGGGGCGGCGGACCTCTCGCTCGACGAGGTCGCTCGCGTGGCGGGCGTGGGCGTGGGCACGGTCTACCGGCGTTTCGGCGACCGTACGGGCCTGGTGATGGCGCTGCTCGACGAGGGGGAGCGGCGCTTTCAGGAGTCCTTCTTCGCCGGGCCGCCGCCGCTCGGCCCCGGCGCTCCCGATGGCGAGCGGATCGTCGCGTTCATGCGGGCGCTCGTCGACCGGGTGGTGGCGCAGGAGGAGCTGTTTCTGCTGCTGGAGAGGGGCAAAGCGAAGGGGTTCAGCACCCCGTACCAGATCTACCACGTCCATCTCACGGGGCTGCTGGCGCGGGCGTGCCCGCGGGCCGACGCCGCGTACTTCGCCGACGCCCTGCTCGCGCCCGTCAACGCCTATCTGATCGCCTTCCAGCGGGAGGAGCGCGGCATGACGGTCGAGCAGATCAAGTCAGGCGTGACCGCCGTGGCCGAGGCCATGCTCCGCTAGGTCATCAGGCAGAGCAGGTTGCCCTCCGAGTCCCTGAACGCGGCCATCCGGATCTCCTTGTCGCGGGTGCCGAACGTCCCGTCGTCGGTGAAGACCAGGTGCGGCTCCTGGACGATCGCGACGTCGTGCGCGCGCAACCGGGCCACGTCGGCTTCGAGGTCGTCCGTGGCGAGGTAGAGCACCGCCGAGGGCGCGCCCTTCTCGACCAGCAGGCGTACGCCGTCGAGGTCGAAGGAGGCCAGCCCGGGCGGCCGGTAGGTGGCGACGTGCCGCAGGCCGAGCACGTCGCGGTAGAAGGCGGTGGCTCGGTCGAGGTCGTCGGCGTGCTGGGCGACCTGGGTGAGTCCTCTCATGCGCCGAACGTAGACCCCGGAGCCGTCACGCGCTCCCGCTTCGACCCGTTACGCATTCTCCGCCTCGTCGGGTTCTTCGGCGCGGACGGTCAGGCGGTCGTCGCTCAGCCGGATCGTCAGGAGCGTGCCGGGGGAGACGTCCTTGGCCAGGCGGACCACGTCGCCGGACGGGTGCTGCACGATGGCGTAGCCGCGTTCCAGCGTGGCGGCGGGGGACAGGGCGATGAGGCGGGCGCGCAGGTGGGTGAGGTCGTCTTCTGCGCGGTCGAGCGAGGACGACAGCGAACGCCTGGCCCGGTCGCGCAGCGCCTCGGCCTGCTCGGCCCGGCGCTCCAGCTCGCGTACGGGATCGGCCAGGGAGGGCCGCGAGCGCACGGACGTCAGCCAGGACATCTCCCGGTCGAGCCAGCCGCTCACCACCCTGCGGCCACGGTCGCGGAGCTGGCGCACCAGCGTGAGCTGCTCGCCCACGTCGGGCACGACCTTCTTGGCCGCGTCGGTGGGCGTGGAGGCCCGCACGTCGGCCACCAGGTCGAGCAGCGGGCTGTCCTGCTCGTGGCCGATCGCGCTCACCACGGGGGTGCGGCAGGCGGCCACGGCGCGCACCAGCGTCTCGTCGGAGAACGGGAGGAGGTCTTCGAGCGAGCCGCCGCCCCTGGCGACGACGATCACGTCGATCGAGGAGTCGGCGTCGAGCTTGCGCAGCGCCTCCGTCACCTCGGCCACCGCGTAAGGCCCCTGGACGGCCACTTCCTCGACCTTGAACCGCACCGCCGGCCAGCGCCTGCGCGAGTTTTCCAGCACGTCGCGCTCGGCCGCCGACTCACGCCCGCAGACGAGCCCGATCGTGCCCGGCAGGAACGGCAGCCGCCGTTTCCTGTCGGCGTTGAACAGCCCCTCGGCGGCCAGCAGCTGCCTGAGCCGCTCAAGCCTGACCATCATCTCGCCCACGCCGACCGGACGCATCTCCAGCGCGGTGAAGGCGAACGAGCCCCTGTTGACCCAGAAGTCGGGCTTGACGTGCAGCACCACCCTGGAGCCGTTGGCCGGCCGAGGCACGGTCGCCTCGTAGACGCCGCGCGGGGCGGTGACCCTCGCGGACACGTTGGCGACCGGGTCGCGCAGGGTCAGGAACACCGTGCCGCCACGGGTGCTCAGGTCGGTGATCTCACCTTCGACCCAGACCGTGCCGAGTCTGCCGATCCATCCGCCCACCATTTGCAGGACCGTGCGGATCGGCAGGGGAGACTCAGGCGTGGTCTTCGAGCTCATGGCGGAAGACTACGGGTTCGGTGCGACGTTATTCCCCGGCCTGCAGCTTGGCCAGGCGGTTCTCGAACATCTTGATGACCTCGGGCCGCGCGGCGGTGGACCGCTCGAACTCCAGGTAGGAGCCGATCTGCTCGGCGCTCTTGCCGCGCATCCTGGCGCGCAGGGACGCCACGGTGAGGCTGGAGTAGCCGGGCAGCGGCTCGGTCAGGTCCACGGCCGCGGCGGCGGCGGGCTCGGGGGCCCTGGCCGGCTCGGCGGTCGCTGCGGCGGGCTCGGGGGCGGCGGCCGGCTCGGGCGCCACCTCGGGAGCCTTGCCGGAAGCCTTGTCCGAAGCCTTGGTCGCGGCCTTCGGCTTGGCGGCCCTGGTCCTGGGCTTGGCGGCCTTCGGCTTCGTGGCGGGCTCCGGCTCGGCCACGGCGGGCTCGACCACGGCGGCCTCAGTCACGGCGGCCTCAGTCACAGCGGGCTCGGTCACAGTGGGCTCGGCCACTGCGGGGTCGGCCACGGCCTTGGGCGCGGCGGGCGCGACCTCCGGCTCGGGCGCGGGGGTGACGACCGGCTCCTGGACGGGCTCGGGCGCCACGTCCGTCGTGGTGACGGCCTCTTTGGCGGCGGTGCCGGCCTGGGCGGCGGCCTCCGGCTCGGGCTCCGCGGTCGCGGGCTTGGAGACGGTCTCCGGCTTGGCGGCCTCGGGCTCGGCGGCGGGCGCCGGCGAGGTCTTGGGAGCGGGGGAGAAGATGACCGGGTCCGGCTTGGTCTTGGCGACCCCGTTGGGCTCGGCGGCGGGGCGCGGGGCGAAGATGACCGGCTCCTTGCGCTCGGCCTTGCCCTCCTCGGCCTCGGCCGGCGCGGCGGCCACCTGCTGGGCGGCGGAGGGACGGGAGTCCTGCTCCTCCTCGTGCTCCTCCTTGGAGCCGATGCCCTTGATGGAGTTCTTCATGCGGTCCACGAGCAGCAGCGCCTGCCCGGCGGCGCTCAGCGTGGTCTGGACGACGAGAAGCGGCAGGTCCTTGGCCTTCTCCTTGAGTTCGTCCTTGTTGGTAACGGTTTTAGCGATGTTGCGTATCACGTCGCTGAAGGACATGTACGTCTCCCTGGGAGGTCAGTGATGGACGGACAGTCTGGCAAATCGCGGGCAACCACGCACGCGCGGGCCAGAACGCCGCTCCACGTAGCATAGAAAGTATGGAGCCCCAGACCCCCACTTCCCGCCGAGTCCTCGTTGCCAAGCCACGGGGCTACTGTGCCGGAGTCGATCGAGCCGTGGTAGCGGTCGAGAAGGCTCTGGAGCAGTATGGTGCCCCGGTCTACGTGCGCAAGCAGATCGTCCACAACACCCACGTCGTCAAGACGCTCGAGGCCAGGGGCGCCGTCTTCGTCGACGAGACCGAGGAGGTGCCCGAGGGCGAGATCGTCGTCTTCTCGGCCCACGGCGTCTCCCCGGCCGTCCACGAGGAGGCCAGACAGCGCGGACTGCGGACGATCGACGCCACGTGCCCGCTGGTCACGAAGGTGCACAACGAGGCCAAGCGGTTCGCCGCCGCCGACTACGACATCCTGCTGATCGGCCACGAGGGCCACGAGGAGGTCGAGGGCACCTCGGGCGAGGCCCCCGACCACATCCAGCTCGTCGACGGCCTCGACGCGGTCGGCAAGGTGCAGGTGAAGGACCCGAGCAAGCTCGTGTGGCTGTCGCAGACCACGCTCTCGGTCGACGAGACCACCGAGACCGTCGCCCGGCTCAA
The DNA here is from genome assembly GCF_039529435.1 of Nonomuraea maheshkhaliensis. Lineage (NCBI taxonomy): Bacteria > Bacillati > Actinomycetota > Actinomycetes > Streptosporangiales > Streptosporangiaceae > Nonomuraea > Nonomuraea maheshkhaliensis. The sequence goes on along the minus strand of NZ_BAAAMU010000117.1, from coordinate 7,026 downwards.
GGAGCGCTTCCCCACACTCATCGACCCGCCCAGCGACGACATCTGCTACGCCACCCAGAACCGCCAGGTGGCGGTCAAGGAGATCGCCGCCGAGTCCGAGCTGGTCATCGTGGTCGGCTCCGACAACTCCTCCAACTCCAAGCGGCTGGTCGAGGTGGCGAAGGACTACGGCGCGCGGGCGTCGTACCTGGTCGACAACGCCGACTACATCCGCGACGAGTGGCTCGACGGCGTCACCACGGTCGGCGTCACCAGCGGCGCCTCGGTGCCGGAAGAGCTGGTGGCGGAGGTGCTGGCGCGGCTGGCCCGCCACGGGTTCGGCGACGTGACGGAGGTCGAGCCGGTGGAGGAGCGCATGCGCTTCGCCCTGCCCCACGAACTGCGCAAGGACCTGCGGGCCTCATGAGCCCCGACGCCGGTCCCTGGCTTTCCGGTGAAGCCGGGGACCGGTTCTAGTCTTCGCCGCGCGGCGTGCCGTACACCTTGGGCTCGAAGTAGCCCTCCGGCTCGGGCACGAACGGCTGGCGCGGGCGCGGCACCTCCGCCGCGTCCGCCTTCAGCTCCTCACGAAGCTCGCGTACGTTGTCGCGCAGCCCGCGCCGCCACGCCACGCCCAGCACGATCGCCGAGCCGGCGAACAGCCACGGCGCGCCCCGCGTCATCGACGTGTAGAGGCCCAGCGCCAGCGACTGCACCACCGACACCGAGCCGAATGCCCGCCCGAGCTCGACGAACAGGGTGGCGCAGAAGAACACCAGCGGCGGCGTCACCACCAGCGACAGCAGCTCGCGCCGGTTGACCAGCAGCGCGCCGAGCGTGCTGGCCAGCACGAACGCCGCGCCCACGATGTGGTCGACGTCGAACACGGCCGCCAGCACGTAGCCCGCCAGGGTGGCCACCAGGGCGAGCGCGATGGCGCCGCGCGCCGTCAGCCTGACGGCAGAACGCCTGCCCTTCTCACCCACTTGCCCTCCCCCGTCACTGCGACCCGTTGGCCAACTTACCGTTCGCGTGGGAAATCAGTGAGGAGGTTTCGAGCAGTTCGGGGGAGCTCAGGGGTCTGGGCAGCCCTTCGAGCATCTCAGGGGAGTCGAGATCGCCGTCAACGACGCCGAGATCGTGAAGTTTGCGTGCGGTGACCAGGACACGGCTTTCGAGCGATCCGACCGACTTGTTGTACGCCTCCACGGTCCGGGTGAGCGCCCTGCCGAGCGACTCGACGTTCCTGCCGAGGGACGACAGTCGTTCGTACAGCTCCTTGCCCAGCTCGAACACCGCCCGCGCGTTCTCGCTCAGCGCCGCCTGCTGCCAGGCGTAGTGCGCGGTGCGCAGCATCGTGATCAGCGTCGTGGGCGTCGCGATGTGCACCCGTCGCGTCATCGCGTACTCCAGCAGGGAGGGGTCGCGTTCGAGCGCCGGCGCCAGGAACGCCTCACCGGGGATGAACAGCACCACGAACTCCGGCGACGGGTTGAACCCCTGCCAGTACGCCTTGGCCGCCAGCCGGTCGACGTGCTCGCGCACGTGCCGGGCGTGGGCGTCGAGGCGTACGGTCGCGAGCGACTCGTCCGACGCCTCCGCGGCCTCCAGATAGGCCGCCAGCGAGACCTTGGAGTCGACCACGATGTTCTTGCCTCCGGCGAGCCTGACGACCATGTCGGGCCGCATGGAGCCCTCGGTGACCTGCTCGTCGAAGTCGCAGTAACGCTGCATGCCGGCGATCTCGGCGACCCTGCGCAGCTGCAGCTCGCCCCACCGGCCCCGCGCCTCGGGCCGCTGCAGGGCCCTGACCAGGGCGGTGGTCTGGGAGCGGAGCTGGTCGTTGCTCCGCTGCACGAACTCCATCTGCTTGGCCAGCTCGGCCCGCGCCGCCCGCTGCCCCGACTCGGAGTCGCGCAGCTGGGACTCCACCCTCGTGAGCGCGTCCTTCAGCGGCTCGACCAGGTGCTCGACGGCCAGCCTGCGTTGTTCGAGATCGCCCGCAGCCTCGGCCCTGGTGGCCGCGAGGCGGCTCTCCGCCAGCTCGAGGAAGCGCACGTTGTTGACGTCGAGCGCGCGCGTGGACAGGGCCTGGAAGCGCTCGGCCAGCTGTTCCTCGACGTAGACGAGTTTCTCGGCGGCCGCCCTGGCCCGCGCGTCCGACTCGGCGATCCGCACCGCGGCCCGCGTCCTGGCCACCAGGAACCCCACGAGCAACCCGACGGCGAGACCTATGAGAAGCGAGACGACGTCCACTCCATCGATGATTGCAGGCCCGCCGGGCCCCGATCTCGCCGACACGCTTGGGCGTTCCGCTTGTGCGGCACATCTCTCGTCACGCAGAGTACCGGCATGAACACGGGACCGAAGATGGCCGCGGCGGGCGCCGCCCTGGCGATCACCCTGATCGCCCTGGCCGGAGCCGTCATCGCCGGGTCGGGGAGCGGCACCCGGCCGCGTCCTGTCCTGCGCTGGTCCCCCGGCGCCTGCGTCACGGGGGAGTACGCGCTGACCGCGTGCAACGGCGGCGAGTCCGAGGTGGTGGCGCTGGCCCCCGACCCGCCGGGTCTCGGCGACTGTCCCGAGGACACCGACGACGTCCTGCGGGTCGGAGCCGGACGTACGGCGTGCGTGCGCAACTTCCTCGAACCGCACCCCGGCACGCCCGGCGGGGGCGGCGGCCTGCTCAGGCCGGGCGACTGCGTCACGCTGGACGGCCGCGAGCGGCCGTGCGCGGGCCCGGGCTGGTACGGCAGGTCCGTCGCGATCGTCGAAGACCCCGATGCCTGCCCCTCCGGCACCCTGGACGCCCTCGACGGCGACTCCCACGTGATCTGCCTGGGCCCGGGCGGCCAGGTGCTCGACCGGGGCGCCTGCGTGGCCGAGCCGGCCACGGACGTGATCGCCAGGTCCGCCGTCACCAGGGTGCCGTGCGACTCTTCCGACGCCTGGGCGAGGGTGCTGTCGTTCGAGGGCGAGCCGTCGGCCTGCCCGCGGGGCACGCGCCGTTATCTGCGCGCCGAGCAGGCCTATCGTCCGGTTACCTGTCTGTCCGTGCTGAGCCAGTAAACTCGGCGCCGTGAGCGAGCGAAGCGAGTCAACCATCCAGCGCGGCCGTCCTGGCCTCTTCCCGGTGACCCTCCTCCCGGTGACCCTCCTCCCGGTGACCCTCCTCCCGGTGACGGAGTCGGTCGGATGAGCCTGTCCATCGGGATCGTCGGCCTGCCCAACGTCGGCAAGTCCACGCTCTTCAACGCGCTGACCAAGACCGGCAACGCGCTCGCGGCGAACTACCCGTTCGCCACCATCGAGCCCAACGTGGGCATCGTCGGCGTGCCCGACGACCGGCTCCCCAAGCTGGCCGAGATCTTCGGCTCGGCCCGCATCCTGCCCGCCAAGGTCGAGTTCGTCGACATCGCGGGCCTGGTGAAGGGGGCCTCGGAGGGGCAGGGCAGGGGCAACCAGTTCCTCGCCAACATCCGCGACACCGACGCGATCTGCCAGGTCATCCGGGTCTTCAACGACCCCGACGTGACCCATGTCGACGGCGAGATCTCCCCCAAGCGCGACATCGAGACCATCAACACCGAGTTGATCATGGCCGACCTGCAGACGGTCGAGAAGGCCGTCCCGCGCCTGCAGAAGGAGGCGCGCAACAACAAGGACAAGAAGGTCGCGCTGGAGGCGGCGGAGGCCGCGCTGGCCGTGCTGGAGACCGGCAAGACGATCTTCGAGAGCGGTCTCGACCGTGCCGAGCTGCGCGAGCTCCACCTGCTGACGGCCAAGCCGTTCCTGTACGTGTTCAACCTCGACGCCGACGAGCTCACCGACACCGCGCTGCGCGAGCAGCTGTCCGCGCTGGTCGCCCCGGCCGAGGCGGTCTTCCTCGACGCCAAGATCGAGTCGGAGCTGGTCGAGCTCGACGAGGAGGAGGCGCTGGAGCTGCTGCAGTCGGTCGGCCAGGAGGAGTCGGGCCTGCGCCAGCTCGCCAGGGTCGGCTTCGAGACGCTGGGGCTGCAGACCTACCTCACGGCCGGGCCGAAGGAGACCAGGGCCTGGACGATCCCCAAGGGCGCCACGGCGCCCGAGGCGGCCGGCGTGATCCACACCGACTTCCAGCGCGGCTTCATCAAGGCCGAGGTGATCTCCTTCGAGGAGCTGGTCGAGGCCGGCTCGATCGCCAGCGCCCGGTCGGCGGGCAAGGCCCGCATCGAGGGCAAGGACTACGTCATGCGCGACGGCGACGTGGTGGAGTTCCGCTTCAACGTCTGACGGGCGTCGGAGCCCGGGGCACATGGGGGAGTTCCGTTCGCGGCGAGCCGGTCACGGTGAGCGATGGCTTGCTACGGTAGGTTACCGGCGGCGGATGGCGGCGAGGCTCATCGGTGGCTGCCCCCGGGTGTGAAGCTGAACGATTGCTCCGGGGACAAGTGATGCGTCAACCACTTTGGGCCCCCGCGCGTCGAATCGTCACGGCGTTCACGCTGACTCGGGAGGCCCTCATGATCCGTCGCATCATCCGGAAACGACGCCCCGCGCCCACGCTCGCGGGCATCAGCCTGGAGGAGGAGCTCGCCCTCATCAGGGTCGAGCTCATGTACGGCCTGCGCGTCAACCGCGAGGCGTACCTCCGCAGGAAGGTCGACGAGCGCAACGAGATGACGACCCGCATGAGAGAGCGTGAGCCCGCCGAGATGCTGGCGGATCTCCGTGGCTCCCTGGAGCGGACGGTGCAGCCGACGGTCGTCGATCTGCGCAGCCGGCGCCAGTCGCGCACCCACCAGGATCCCGAGCCCGCCTGACCGGACCCGCCCCCCGTTCGGGGTCCGCTCGGGACTCTGAACGGGGCCCCGCTCGGGGCGGGGCTCGGAGCTCGGCCTGGATCTGGTTCAGACTCATGCCGAATCCGCAGGTCGCGAGAGTCCATGCCTGTTTTGGACAGGAAAGCGTGGCCGCCGCGGTATGCGATTTTAGGCGTCTGGCCTGGTCAAAAGCCCATTCCACCGGGAACGCACAGGAATCGGCACCGTGGCCTGCCATACGGGCCCGGTTTGCCGTGTGGACTGTCATGCCGCAGCATGGGCGTGGCTTTCCTGGAACAATGGCGGAGACCGGATAGGGTGACTACTTCACCGCGGATGATGGGGATCGGCAACGGACGACACCGCGCCAGCCGGGGGGATCGGCGCGAGCGGAGGCGTGATGGCTCGTAGGTCTACCGTCCAGCATGATCCTCGGATCGCTGACGGGCCCGGGCTTTCCGCAACCCTCGATCCGGCCGACTATGACGCGCCGCCGCCCCGCAGGCCGCGGCGTGGCGGCTGGTCGGGTGGCGGCGGACGGTGGCTGGTGTGGACCGGCCGCATCATTCTTTGGGCACTTATTGTGGTGGTTGTCGTGAATGGGGTTCGTGCCCCATTTGAGAGGTTCACTCAGCAAGAGCCGGCGACAACAAGTGGCGCCGCACCTGCTGACAAGGGATTTCCCGCCGAGCAGGGCATGGCTTTCGCGGCCCAGTTCGCCGGCGTCTATCTCAATTTCAGCCCGGAAGACGCCGCCAGCAGGTCGAGCAAGCTGAAGGCGTTCCTGGCCGAGGGCATGGATCCGCAGCTGGGCTGGGACGGCTACGGCAAGCTGGCCGCCGTCGCCATCCAGCCGTACGACATCGAGGCGAGCGACGACAGGAACGCCGTGATCAACGTGGCCTACCAGTCGGGCCCGCGCCGGATGATGCTGTCGGTCCCGGTCTACTACTCCGGCGACGAGGCCGGACGGCGGTTCGTGATCTCCGGCCGGCCGGCGATCCTGCCCGCCCCCGCCCCGGCCGACCTGCCACAGGTCGCCGCGCCGGAGACGGACGACGCGGCGGCCGCCGAGCTCAAGCCCCAGCTGGAGGGCTTCTTCAAGGACTACGCCTCAGGCGACACCGGCGGGCTGCAGCGCTACGTCGCCGCGGGCAAGAGCCTGCCCAGCTTCGCGGGCGCGTTCACCTTCTCGCAGCTCAAGGAAGTCGTGGTGCCTGTGGGGGGTGCCACCCGAGAGATCCAGGCGGTCGTGGTGTGGGCCGTGCCGAGCGATCCCCCGCCCACTCCCAACACCACCGACCCCGCGGTGGTCGGCGGCACGCTGGAGCAGGCCTACCGCCTGACCGTCGAAAAGCAGGGCGACAAGTGGTTCGTCGCCGACATCCGCGGTGGCGGCCGGGTCGCTGGATAGAGGCACGGCCGTGCTGCTGATCGGTACCCCCCGGGAGGACAAGAAGTGACCTTGAAGACCGTAATGCTCACCTTGATGGAGATGACGCCGACTCCGACGCCCACGGGCATCGACACCGGAGGGCTGGCCAACTTCCTGCGCGCCTTCTTCGCGCCGCTGTTCCTCGTCGTGGTCTCCGTGGTCGCGCTGTTCTTCCTCTTCACCCGCGAGATCACGCGCTTCGTGCAGTTCCTCATCCTGGCCGTGGCCATCGGGGTGATCTTCTACGTTCCCAACATCATCGAGGTGACGGCGAAGGCGATCGCGGGCGCACTGGGCATCAGGTAAGGGTTGAGACCGCTCCGCGGCGGTCATGTACGAGCGGGTGGAGAGGAGGACCGCGTGGACCTGCCCACTTACACGAACATCTGGCGGATCGAGAAGCGGCTCTACAAGCTGTACGACCTACGGCTGCCGATGCCGCTGCCGATCGTCTGGATCGGCGTGTTCGTCGGGGTGTTCGTCCCGTGGTCGCTCCTGCTGGTCCTGGTGGGCGTGCCGGTGGAGATGCCCTGGCACGTGCTGTTCCTGGTGCCGCCGGGCATCGTGACGTGGTTGTCCACCCGTCCCGTCATCGAGGGCAAGCGCCTCACCGAACTGCTGGAGTCCCAGCTCCGCTACCTGGGGCAGCCGAAGGCGTGGTACCGCCTGGCGCCCAGCTCCGAGCCCGAGGCCGTGACGTTCTCCGGCCGGGTGTGGCGCACCGCGCCCGTGCGCGCCAAGTCGAAGGGGCCGCGCAAGGCCCGCCATCCGCAGCGCAGGCGCGAAGGCGCCGCCGGGCCGCGCCAGGTG